>SLPT01000345.1 GCA_007131845.1 Desulfobacteraceae bacterium
GGCTTGCGCAATTTCGAAGAATGCAGCGTACTTGGCGTACGTGAAGTTCTGAGAAATTGCGCGTAACGCAGATATTGGACTTTTTACGAAGCCGTCAAATATAACCGAATAAGCCAGTCGGAGAGAAGAGCGCATGGAAGAAAACAAACCCTATATCGGCGCCATTGACCAGGGAACGACCAGTACCCGGTTTTTTGTGTTTGACCGTAAGGCCGCCATCGTGGCCATGCACCAGGTAGAGCACCGCCAGATGTATCCCCGGCCGGGGTGGGTGGAGCATGATCCCGTTGAAATTTTAGACAATACCCGCAAGTCGGTGCGTGCAGTTTTTGACAGTGGGGCAATATCCGCACAGTCATTGGCCGGTCTGGGAATTACAAACCAGCGGGAGACCACTGTGGTGTGGAACCGGAAAACCGGCAGGCCGTATTGCAACGCTATTGTGTGGCAGGACATCCGTACGGACGATCTTTGCCGCAAAATGGCCGTGGAAGGCGATATGTGGTGCTTCAAGGACCGGGTCGGCCTGCCGTTGTCCACTTATTTTTCAGGCCCCAAGATCCGGTGGATGATCGAGAATGTCGACGGCGTGAAAAAGGCCGTCGAATCCGGAGAGGCTGTGTTCGGGAACATGGACACATGGCTGATCTGGTGGCTCACAGGTGGTCCGGAAAAGGGCGTTATGGTCACGGATGTCACCAATGCGGGGCGCACCATGCTGATGAACATCCGCGATCTTTGCTGGGATGAAACCATGCTGGAGGTCATGGGCGTCTCCCGGTCCATGCTTCCGGAGATCCGCTCATCGAGCGAAGTCTACGGATATACCGATAAGGATGGCGTTTTCGGCGGGGAGGTGCCCATTGCCGGAGATCTCGGCGATCAGCAGGCCGCCTTGTTCGGGCAAACCTGTTTCAGGGTGGGGGATGCGAAAAATACCTACGGCACCGGGTGCTTTCTCCTTCTCAATACCGGCGAACAACCCGTTGAATCCAATTTTGGATTGCTGACCACCCCCGCATACCGGATCGGGAATAGCCCGGCGATCTACGCCCTCGAAGGATCCATCGCTATTGCCGGGTCACTGGTGCAATGGATCCGGGACAACCTCGGGATGATTAAGCGTTCAGACGAAATCGAGACCATCGCCCGGGAGGTTCCGGACAACGGCGGGCTCTATTTCGTTCCCGCATTTTCCGGGCTTTTTGCACCTCACTGGCGGAGCGATGCCAGCGGAATCATTACGGGGCTCACTCACTATGCGAATAGAGGGCATCTGGCCCGTGCGGTGCTGGAATCGTGCGCATTCCAGGCCAGGGAAATCTTCGAGGCAATGGAAAAAGACTCGCGGGTTCGGCTCAATGAGCTGAAGGCCGACGGTGGTATGACCGAAAATGACCTGCTGATGCAGTTCCAGGCAGATATCCTCGGTGTGCCGGTCATCCGCCCCGAGAACATGGAGACTACCGTTTTAGGAGCGGCCTACGCCGCCGGACTGGCTACCGGATTCTGGAAGGATTTCTCCGAACTCGAAGCGCACTGGCGAAAGGATCGTACCTGGATTCCCGATATGTCAGAAGAGACGCGGGGGGCTTTATATGAAGGGTGGAAAAAGGCAATCGTCAAAAGCTGTGCTAGTCCTTGAATTTGAAGATCATCTCCCCGGGCGCATTCATCTGTAGCTGCGTTCGGATGACGTGTTCGATATATACTGGGTCGTTTTTCAGGCGGTGGACCGTCTGGTAGAGGGCATTGTTCTCCTGCTCCACGGAGACGTTGATTTCCCGTATCTCCGCAAGTTCGGCCCGCATTTCCCGAAGCTCAAGATAGCCGTCCTCCCCGAAGGCAATGAGTCCGGTGTATACGGCAAGCAGAAGCGTAAAGGCAAAAAGCAGCCTTCGTATGACTGTCTGTGCGCCGGCCGGCAAATGATTCATGATTTTTTCACCATTGCTGCAACCGTTTTCAACTCGTTTCGCTGAAGGAAATATGCCAAGGCCGCATAAATAAACGCACCACCAATGATGGCGCAAAACACGTAAAATATCAAGTGCAATACAGATGCCTGGGAATGCGGCGGATACCGGTGCACCACGTAAAGAAGAATCGTTCCCATAATAACGGAGCCTAACACGGATCGGCCAGCGGATACAACAATCTTTTTCCAGGAAAAACCGCCGGTTCTGTTTTTCAGCGTGGCGGTGAGCAGGACGAAATTGATCATGGATGCCAGGGAGGTGGCCAATGCCAGACCCCCGTGTTGCATGGGACCCATGAGACCGATCGACAGCGCGATGTTTGCAATGATGGAAATGGTTGCCATCTTGACCGGTGTCCAGGTGTCCTGTAGAGCATAAAAGGTGGCAACTACGATCCGGACGCCGGAAAAGGCGCACAGCCCCACGGCATAGTAAAACAGCGCCTGGGCCGTCAGGCGGATGCTTTCGGGGTCGAATGCTCCTCTGCCGAAAAGAAGCGCGATGATCGGCTCCCTCAAAACGATCAGCCCGACGGTTGACGGAATGGTAATGAAAAAGACAAAACGCATGGCAAAGGAAAATGTCTCCGTCAGCGATGCGAAATTCCCGGCCGAGGCCTGCCTGGAAAGACTCGGAAGCACGGCGACCGAAAGGGATATGGCGAAAATCCCCAGGGGGAACTGAACGAGACGGTCGGCATAGTACAGGTAGGAAACGCTTCCTTCCGGAAGAAGGGATGCCAGCATCGTACCAATCAGTATATTGACCTGGTAGACCGCCGCGCCGAAGACCGCCGGGCCCATGAGCCGTGCGATCTTCCGGAGTCCCGGATGATAGAGGGGGGCTTTTTCCCGGAAGAAAAACCCCTTTCTCGCCAGAAAGGGAAACTGCAGCAGAAGTTGGAGAGCCCCGCCCAAGAGGACGCCCACGGCAAGTCCCGCTACCGGGGTTTCCATCAAGGGGGCCAGCACCAGCGCCCCTGCGATGATTCCGGCGTTGAGAAGCACCGGAGCGAAGGCGGGCGCGGCAAAATGCCCCAGGGTATTCAATATCCCCATAGCCAGGGCCACCAGGCAGATAAAGAAAATGTAGGGGAACATGATCCGGGTCAATAGCACCGTCAGTTCGTAGGCTTCCCCTGTGAATCCGGGAGCGATACCGTACACCAGAAGGGGGGCGCCGGCCACCCCGGCGATGGTCACGATTGCCGCAACGGCTGTCAGGGCCCGGACAGCGGATCGCGCCATGCGGAAAGCCTCGGCGCGGCCGTCTTTTTCCAGGTACTCGGCGAATACCGGGACGAATGCCATGGTGAGAGTGCCTTCGGCCAGCAGACGCCGAAGCAGGTTGGGGATCCGGAAAGCGACGAAGAACGCATCCGAAAGCTTTCCCGCACCGAAAAACCATGCCAGGATCATGTCCCGGATAAAGCCCAGAACGCGGCTTGCCAGGGTAGCGATCCCGATGACTCCCGCAGCCCGTGTTACCTGTCTGTTTTCATTCATGAAAGCGTCCGCCGGAATGAAGACGGCCCCGCCGGGAATGCCGCCGGCGCGGGCCGGGAATAAAAATGATAAATATCGTATGTCTGAATTGACACTCTCGTAAAAGGTCGCGATCTGACGGCTTTGTAAAAACCTAAACTGAGCGATTTTCAAGTTTGCCGTGATATGAGGAAGCGGATGCCCACGCTATAGTCGGCTATGCGAGACCGCCGCTGACACAGTCGATGCGGCAAAATTGAAAATCGTTTTCAGGGTTTATTTCATGTTGACAAAGCCCATCCGGTTCTGTATTTAAAAGATTTATTGTTTTTTGAAAATCCGGTTTCTGAAAATCGCATTCGCAAATGCGCGGATATCGGGCTTTTTCCAAAGCTGGCGCAACTATTTACGCAACTATTTAAATGATACCGAACGTAAAACCTAAGGAGTGTTTCCATTGGCCAATCACAAATCAGCAATCAAGCGTATTGTCCAGAATGAAAAAAAGCGGCTTCGCAACCGGGTGGTGAAAACCCGGGTCAAGAGTGCCGTCAAAAAGGTCCATTTCGCCGCAGGGACCGGCGAAGACGTGAACGCCCGGCTGATTGCCGCGCAGTCTCTTATTGACAAGGCCGCAAAAAAAGGCGTGATCCATAAGAGAACCGCCGCACGCAAAATCTCCCGCCTGGCAGCACGGGCCAACCGGATGGAAGGATAGTTTCTTAACGGTATCAGAACCGGTCCGTCATCTGGTAGAAGATCCGCTGGGCCAGTCTTCCCGAAAGATCGGCCACAGCGGATTTTTTATTCTGCTCGGTCCGGATCCGGTCACCGCCGTCCGCAACCGCGTAGTCGCCGGATGCCTCGATGCCCCGGGCGGACCATAGCTCCTTTCCGTCCACCGTTGCAAGGCGCACGTCGACTGACAGAATGATCTCCCTTTCGGCCGTGTCGTAGGCCGCCCGGTGGGAAAGTGAACGGGTCCTGGCCGATCGGATCACCCCGGTGAGTACCGCATCGGCTTCCTCCCTTCCGGAGACCTCCACCATCGGGTTTCTGGAAAATTCGTTGATAACATCGTTTGTGATGATGCTTTCGATGCCGGACTCCCCGCTTCGATTTTCAAACATCTCGATGGCAATCCGCTTCACGCCTCCCGGCATCTCTCCGCCGCCGGAAAACCGGTATCCGCATCCGGCAAAGAACAGCAGGGCCGGCAGCAGCATGAGCAGACAAAACGCAGGCACCAACAGGCGGACGGCGTTTTTTGCATCAAAACGGCATGTTGTTCGGGCGTTCGTTGTTTTCCCCATTTTTTATGCCCTGTGACACTACAATACGATGTTGACCAGCTTATCCTTCACAACGATGACCTTCCGAATGGTTTTGCCCTCGATGAACCGGACGACATTGGGGTCTTCCATGGCACGGGCCTTGATCGTCTCCTCGTCCGCCTCCGCGTTGATTTCAAATCGCCCGCGTAGTTTCCCGTTGACCTGGACCACAAAAAGCCGCGTATCCGTGGCAAGGCAGTCGTTCCGGTAGCCGGGCCAGGGCTGATCGCAGAGCGTTCCGGGCTTGTTGCCCGTTGCCGCCCAGATTTCCTCTGCGATGTGCGGCACGACAGGACACAACAGCAGCGCCGTCATATCCAGGGCATGGCGCATGACGCCTTCCATGTGGGCGTCCGCCTTTTCCGGCTCCACAGCATTCATCCGGTTGACGAGTTCCATGACCGCGCTGATGGCCGTGTTGAAGTGAAAGCGCTGCTCGATATCGTCGGTGACCTTTTTGACGCTCTGGTGGGTTTTGATATAAAGGTCCCTGGCGTCTTCCGGCAGGCTGCCCGGATCGCCGCTATAGGGTGTCTTGTCTGCAAGGCGTCCGGCCCATCGCTGAAAGAGCCGCCATACCCGGGAAAGAAACCGGAAAGAACCCTCCACGCCCTGCTCGCTCCACTCCAGGTCTTTCTCCGGGGGGGCGGCAAACAGGCAGAAAAGCCGGACCGTATCCGCTCCGTAGCGCTCGACCAGTGCATTGGGATCGATGACGTTTTTTTTCGACTTGGACATTTTTTCGACCCGGCCTGTTTCCGCTTCTTTTCCGCATTTCGCGCAAAACGGGGCTTCCCCCTTGTAGTCTGTTTCCTCCGGGTATAAAAATCCATGCTCGTTGCAGGAGACGGTCTCCTTGCAGACCATTCCCTGGGTAAGAAGCCGTGTAAAGGGCTCTCTGAAGCCGACCAATCCCAGATCGTTCAGGACGCGGGTAAAATA
>SLPT01000283.1 GCA_007131845.1 Desulfobacteraceae bacterium
AAAAACACATCCCCGGACTCCAGCTGGGTGAGCATCCCGATCAGGTCGCCCCCCTTCTCCAGGGCAGGCCCGGAAGTGATGATCAGCTTTCCACCGATTTCATTGGCGATGATATGGGCCAGGGTGGTCTTTCCCAGTCCCGGGGGACCGTGGAACAGCACATGATCGATGATTTCGCTGCGCTGGCGGGCTGCTTCGATGCCGATCCGCAGTGTTTCGATGGTCCTTGCCTGGCCCACGTACTCGGAGAGCCGCTCAGGACGCAAAGAAAGAATCTCCGGCTCGCTGTCCATGGGAAGACTGGCGTTATCGACGATCTTTTGCCCGACCGTGGAGAACTTGAAACCATCCGTACTCATCATGCCCCTTCACCCGGGATTCCCCCGCCCCTGTAAATTTCTTCGAAAAGCGACTCCGGATCGGCGATGGCGGGATTGCGCTTCATGGCGTCCGCCACCATTTCCCTTGCCTCCCCGGTTTTGTGCCCGAGCCTGGATACCAGCACGTCCATAACCTGAACGACGAAATCCTTTTCATCCGCTTCCTCAATACGTTTGGGCCCCGGCTCCCCGGTTCCGGATGCGGCCCGAGGACGCCCGAATCGGCCGGTTTTCCCCTGCAGCGTGGCAACGATCTTGTTGGCCACCCGATCGCCGATTCCTGCAAGCTTCTTAAGCTTTGCCGTATCTTTCTCCTCGATGGCTGCGGCGATATCCTCTACCGGAAGAATCAAAGCCTTGACCGCCTTCAGGGGACCGATGGTTTCAACGGAAATGAACAACTCGAAAAATTCCCGCTCCGATTCCCGGTTGAACCCGATAAGGACCGGCCGGGGGGTTCGCTCGGTCTGATGAAAATAGATATACAGCGCCAGTGCTTCGTCCGAGCCCTCTTCGGGGAGGTTTTCCATAACGAATGCGGGCACCAGGATCTCGTAACCCACGTGATTGACCAGCAAAAGGATCCGGTCCGGGTCCTTTTTCAGCAACCTGCCCTCCAGGTACGCGATCATGTCCGCATCCTGTCCATTATTATCCGGATTTCCATCACTTCCGCCTGTTCAATGCGGCTGCGGCAGGACCGCAGTTCCTGTACAAGCCAGTCAGCGCCAGCGCCAATGCATCCGATGCATGCTCCGGCCGGATCGGCTCCGGGTGATTCAGCCGGCTTCGTACGCAAACCTCAAGCTGCACCTTCCCGGCATTGCCGCTGCCTGTCAGGATCTGTTTTGCCTCCCGAACAGCGATTTCCATGATGGGAAGGGAGCGCTGGCATGCCGCCAGAAGAATGACGCCGGTCACCTTGCCCAGCGCGATGCCGGACTTTGGGTAGCGCTCAAGGGAAAAGACATCCTCTACGGCAATGATATCCGGGGACATATCGTCAATCGCCCGGATCACGCCGTCATAGATCCGATGGAGCCGATCGGGCAACGGCGTATCCGGGCGCGTCCGGATGGTGCCAAAGGCATAGTCCGACACTGCCAGGGCCTCTCCGTCCACAATGGCGATTCCCGTGGACGCCAGGCCCGGATCAATGCCAAGCACTCTCATGGAATCGTTTCCGGCTTAGCTCCCCCGGCAATGATAATCCCGGACAACGAAATCATTGTTCGATCCTTCCGATCCGGCTCCGTGCGACTTGCGCCTCGTTATGATCCGGGAACCGGTCCACGAGTTCCCGGAAAACGTAAAGCGCGTTATCGTTTTCCCCAAGAAGATGAAACGCGATCCCCTGCTTGAGATAGGCGCCGGGAACCTTGCTGCCCTCCGGATAGTCGTCGATCACCTTCTGGTATTCCACAATGGCCCGCTCGTACCACTCTTCGGCGAAATACACCTCCCCCGTCCAGAAACGGGCGTTATCGGCAAGGCGGGACTCGGGAAACCGCTCCAGAAACACCTCGAAGCCGTCTAATGCCCGGTCGAATTCTCCATCGTCAAACAGCCCCTTTGCAGCGCTGTAAAGAGCTTCCTCGTCCATCTCGGAAAAAGTTTTCGAGGCGGCCTGTTCAGTATCGGAAGACGGGTCCGGTTCACGCCTTTCCGCCTCCATCCCAAGGTAGGTTTCCATGCGTTCCAGGCGCTGCTCGTACTCCTCTATCGTCCTGGCGTTGTTCCGGATGCCCAGGTTCAACTCGGCCATTTCATCACGGAGCATGCCAACATCCCGATCTATCCGGTATTCGACCTCCTCCACCATTCCGCTAAGCCGGCGCATTTCCGTGCGCATATCATAAAATTCCGCCTGCTGAGTGGCTGCAAAGGCCCTGAGTTCTTCCTGAAGGTCTCCGGATTGATCGGCTTCGTCGCCGATTGCAGAAAGCGCCTGCCGCAGGCGTGTATTTTCCGTTTCCAGGGCTTTTACCCGGTCCTCCACATCCCATACCTCCTGCCGCATGGCGCATCCGTTCCCGCCGAAGACAAGGGCAAACAAGACAAATAGTATCAAGACCGGCTGGTATCGAATCATGGATTTCCATTCCTATCCAATAAGTTTGGTCCGGGCGGTTTTCTGCTACCGCAGACGGAATTCAGCGCGCCGGTTTTTGGACCATGCGTCCTCATTGTCACCCTGTACCACGGGCCGCTCCTCGCCGTAGCTGATAGTGACAATCCGGGAGGGTTCGACGCCGGCATTCACGAGAAAATCCTTTACGCTCTGGGCCCTGCGGGATCCCAATGCCAGGTTGTATTCCTCGGTTCCCCGGTTATCGCAATGCCCCTCGACGATCACGGTGGCATCCCCGTTCTCCTTGAGCCATCGGGCCTGGCGAAGCAGGATTTCGCGGGCCTCGGTGGTCAGGCTGGAGTTATCGAACGCAAAATACACCTTCGACTCCAGAAATGCCTCCCGGTCCATCTCCTTTTCCATGCGGGCGGCTTCTTCCTCGGGCGTGAGGTCCCGATCCCGGAAACCTTCCAGCTCCTCTTCTGCAAGTCGCCGCTGACGCTCGAGTTCAGCTTCTATCTCGGCGCGTTCGCCGGACCGGATATCCATGGGTTGTTCATCGGGGGGATAGTCTTCCGGTTCAGGCGGCCGCTTGGCGCAGGATGCGAACATCATCAGGCTCATCACCAGGACGAGCAGAAGACCGAAAGAAATGCATTTTTTCATTGCCGTTTTTCTCCTTGAAATAAGTACAATACATGATGGCGTTACAGCTACTGCCCGGTAACGGGAGACCAGTCCGGAAGGGACTGGTTGCCGGGAATATCGATCAGCTTTCTCTGTTGCCCGCCCATGGCGGTCATGACGTATATATTGGACTCGCCTTCCCGGGTGGTTGAAAAGACGATCAGGTTGCCGTCGGGAGACCACGAGGGGGATTCATTCCGGCCCGAATCCTGCGTAAGCCGGCGCAGGCCGCTGCCGTCTGCGTTGATCACGAATATATCGCTTTGCCCATCGCTCATCGAGGAATATGCGATCCGATCCCCCCGGGGGGACCACTCGGGCTGCGTGTTGTAGCGGCCCTCGAAGGTAAGACGTCTCGTCCGCATGGTATCGAGGTTCATGATATATATCTGGGGCGAGCCGGCCCGGCCCGAAACGAAAGCCATTTTTTTGCCGTCCGGCGAAAAACTAGGCGATACATCCACGCCCCAGCTATTGGTCAGCCTTTTATCAACCCTTCCCTCAGGGGTCAAAAGGTAAATCTCTTCATCTCCTTCGAAGGAAAGGGTTGCTGCAAGGCCGGAGCCGTCGGGTTTCCAGGCGGGGGTGATATTGAGCCCTTCAAAATTGGAAAACACCTCATTTTCCCCGGAATCCGCCGACCGGATATAAATATCCGGCTTGTCCGCGGCATAGGAGGTATAAGCGATGCGCCGACCCTCCGGACACCATGCAGGGGTCAGGACAATGTCGTCCGGCGGCGTGATCCTCCGGACATTTTCGCCATCGAAATCAGATATATAAACGGCCTTGCCGTTTTCCGTTTCCGAAACAAAGGCAATCCGGGTATTGAATACCCCCCAGTCGCCTGTCATCCGGTAAATCATTTCATCAGAAAAGCGAAGCACCATCCTCCGAAGATCGGATGCCTCCCCGGTATAGCGTTTCCCGAATACGAGCTCCTGCCGGAAGGGGTCGAAAAGGCGGAACTCCATCTGAAGAACCCTGCCCTCCAGGCGGACGCCGCCCGTGACGAGCAGATGCGCCCCGATATCCCGCCAGTTTCTGAAATTGACCTCCCGCGCCGTTATCCCCTGCTCTCCCGGTGCATCCAGAAATGCGCGCGCGTCAATAAGGTTGAAATATCCTGTAAACGCAAGGGACCGGCTGAGGATAACGGCCGTCTGTTCGGCCAGCAAACCGGTTTCCGCATCATCTGACAAGGATGCCGGTACGGTCACGGCGATGGGAACCTGCCGGTGAAACGGATCACTGATATTGATGTAGTCATAGTTGGCAAACGCTTTTCCGCTATAAACAAAAACCAAAAACAGAAGAAAGAGGAAAAAAACAGGGTGTAACGTGATAGTGCGGCTATTCATTGGATCGTTTCCAGGTATTTGATTTGCAAATGAACAATCGGATCCCGCAGCAACCGTTCAGGGATTCCTTTCGCGGTTTTTTATTGCAGACCGCCCGGCGTGAACCCCACCATGAGGTGGTACTGCGGCATCCCGTCGGGAAGCGGAGGGAGCGGATCGGATTTCATAACGGTTCTGTACGCGGACTCATCGAGATAGTCGTTTCCGGAGCGCTTTTCAAACCATACATCCGTAATCTCGCCGTCCTGCCGGATTGTCATCACGACACGGCTTTCCAGGCCCCGCGTATCGCCGGCAAGCTGCTCGGAAAAAACCCAGTTGTTTCTCAATACGGAGCGAACTTCGGCCTGGTATATCTGAAGCCGGGTGAAGGCCTCCGTGGACATGCCGCCCCCCTGAGATCCGCCTTCTGCCGAACCGGCAGCCCCGGTCCCGCCTCTGCCACGGGGACGATCCTGCTGCCGTGCCGTTTCCCCCTCGAGTTCTTCCACGCGCCGCCGCACGGATGCGTGCCGATCGCCGCCCGATGTTTCCTGCTCCATGCGCCGCACCGTGTCCGCCACACGCTGCCGCTGCTCCTGCGCCCGGAGATCTTCAGGCCGGACCACCCGGTCCTGCTGTACACGCTGGCCGGACCGGGATGAGGCAGGGCTTTTTACCGAGGGCTCGGCGGCCTGCAACTCGGCTGGTAGCACGAGGGTGTCCGCGGAAATTTCAGGGCTTCGCACAACGCCCGATTTAAGCGGAACGGGAGCCGGCTCTTCCAGGTCGGCTACGTCCGCGTCCCCTGCATCAGAAGCATCATCGGGTCCATCGACGACCGGGGCATCCCCGGAAGCACCGCCCGCTCCCGGGGAAGGCAGATCCGGGCTCAAAGAAACCAGACGGACATTCATCGTTTCCATCCGGTCCATCCGACCGCCTGTCTCATCACTTGCCGGCAGCAGGAAAAGCAGGAAAAAAAGAAGTCCCAGGTGAACGGCAAACGAAACGCCTACATAGACGGAGGTTTTTTTATACAAGCCTTCCGGCCGGTATACATATTCATGTTCTTCGTGCAGGTCAGAATGCATTATCGATATGCTTGGCTGTTCAGTTGCTTTGCGATGTCCGTACCCGCTCGAGGCTTCCAACCGGTTCGGTTACGACACCCAACTGGTCCACACCTGCGCTTTTGATTTCGGACATTACGAGAACGACCTGCCCGTAGGAAACATTCGTGTCGGCCCGGAGAAACAC
>SLPT01000208.1 GCA_007131845.1 Desulfobacteraceae bacterium
ACGCGCGATTTCTCAGAATTTCACGTACGCCAAGTACGCTGCATTCTTCGAAATCGCGCAAGCCTTGATCTTGAACTTTTTACAAAGCCGTCGGATCGCGACTTTTTACGAGTGCATCAAACTTGATCTTGTATTTTTTTTCGGAGTCGTCACTATTGGCATGCAGGGCTTGACGACCTTTTACTGCCTAATATCCATCGGGCTCCCCGAATGCGCCGGCCACTTCGTCGATTCGCTGTGCAATTTCAAGCAGTTCATAGTCTTTCCACCTTCCGCCGACGATCTGCACACCGACCGGCAGTCCTTTTCCGGAATATCCCGCGGGAATGGTAACCACCGGATTCCCGGTAACATTGAACGGTGTGGCGTATGCTCCCATGGCGGTCCAGTAGTTGAGTTGCTTGTCGTCCACCTTCAGCGGGCGGGTATAAATGGGTGTGCTGAGCCGGACGGCATCCGGGGAGCGGTGTTCGATGGCCGGAAGGGCGGCTGCCGGGCATATAAACGCATCCCATTCGTCCATGAACCGGTCAAAGGATGCGATCAACTGGTCCCTGCGGCTGAGAACCTCCACGGATTTTGTCATGGACAACGGGTAGACCATCTGCATCAGCGGTGAGCGTTCCCTGTACGACCATCCGAAAACAAATGAAAACATGCGGATATAACCCGGCTGGTTGTACATCAACTGGATGTCGTTCATCTCGCCCCAGTTTTCCCATACCGCCTGGAAATCATAGTCCGGATCGATCCGGACAACGGTAATACCGGCATCGGAGAGCTTTTTTATGAATGTTTTCATAGCTTCCCGTGTATCCTCGGTAACCGGAACGTTTCCGAACTGGTCGGACCAGGCGATCCGCAGGGAGTCCAGGTCGGGCCCATCGTGTTCTGATGGCTTCTGAACGGGCATTACGATGGCATCCTTTCCGTCCGGGCCGGCAATAATATCCATTACCAGCTCAAGATCGCGAACAGACCGGGCGATGGGGCCGATGGATGCCATATGGCGTACCGCACGTTTTTCCGGATTGAAAAGGCCGGGGAAGCTTCCGTGCTGCGATACGGTGTTTTCCGTGGGCTTGAAACTGTAGGTTCCGGTAAAATGAGCAGGAATCCGGAGGGATCCGCCCATATCGCTTCCAATGTCGATGGGGCTCATCCCTGCTGCCACGGCGGCTGCGCCGCCTCCGCTGCTGCCTCCCGGCGTCCGTTCCGGGTCCCATGGATTGCTGGTTCTGCCGAAGACATCGTTTCGGGTCTGCAGATCCATGGCAAGATAGGGCAGGTTGGTTTTGCCGATGACAATGGCGCCGGCATTCTTCAGTCGCTCGACGACAGTTGCGTCAAAAAGCGTCACCTGTTCCTTCATATCCGGGTGTGCATTGGTGGTCCGCATGTTTCGGACCGCAAAGTGATCTTTTATGGTTATCGGAACGCCGTGCAGAGGCCCCAGTATCTCTCCCCGGGAAAAGGCTTTGTCCGCCTCGGCGGCTTGCCGGATTGCGTTGTCTGCGTCTACGGTGACAATGGCATTCAGATCGGGATTGTGGAGATAAATATGATTCAGGTGCGCCCGGACCAATGTTTCGGATGTTACCTCACCCTTTCGTATCGCTTCTGCCATTTCGACAGCCGTATAAAACACGTAAGGCCTGCCGCTTTCCCGCGTGACATCCGGCGGGGCCTGATAGGGCTTCGGGGGAGCAGTCGTCTGGCATCCGGTTGCGATCAAAAAAAAGATGATTCCTGCCAGAACAGTAACGTGTTTGAAAAAGTCTCTAAACGGTTTGACCTGCGTTCGTTTCATCAAGTGTGTCCCCGGGTGAAAAAGTGGTGTGTTGCGGGTATGGGATCTGATCGCGACGTTTTACGAGCGCATCATTTATTAAGCAATAATACCTTTTTTCGGTGTCGCAATTCAACAATGAAAAGAAAAAGGGAAACGAAAAAGGCGTTTGGATTCCTCCTTGACTGTAACAAGCAATACCGGTATACGTTCTGCATCCAAAACACTACCTGCGCCTGAGCGCAATTCCTGAAAAATATTGTGTATGATAAGCGCTCTTTATTATTGGAAATTGCGCAAAACTTGGTCCTGAACTGTTTTTACAAAGTCGTTTGATCACAACGTTTTACGCGTGCATCAGAGTGCATGCCGACAAGATGTTTCGATCCATACGATAAAGTCGAAAGAGGAGTTTGTTTAATGACTATCAGGGAGATCCCGGCCGAAACGCTTGATCCCGTTCGTTTTATCGAGGAAAAATGCGAAGCCCTTGCTGCGGAAACTGCCGGCGGAATCGCTGTGAATGCCCTTTCCGGTGGTGTCGATTCTTCCGTTACGACCATGCTGGCCCACCGTGCCCTGGGAGATCGGCTCAAGACCTTTTTCATCGACAACGGCCTGATGCGGAAAAACGAGCCGGAGTTCGTCGTGGAAACCATGGAGAAGTTGGGCGTTCCGGTGGTCCTGGTCGACGCAAAGGACGAGTTTTTTTCCGCACTCAGGGGCGTTGGCGATCCGGAGCAGAAACGACAGGTGATAACCGATACCTTTTATCAATCGGTTTTCGGCCGGCTCGTGAGGGAAAGCGGGGCAACATTTCTGCTCCAGGGAACCATATACACGGACGTCGAGGAGACGGTAGCCGGAATCAAGCGGCAGCACAACATTCTTTCCCAGCTTGGCATCGACACGGAGGAGGCTTACGGATACAAGGTGATCGAGCCGCTTATCGAGCTCAGAAAAACAGGCGTCCGGGCCGTGGGCAAGGCGCTTGGCCTGCCTGAATCGATCTGGAACAGGCCGCCTTTTCCGGGACCGGCTCTGGTGGCGCGGGTTATCGGGGAGGCTGCACCGGAAAAGATCGATCTGATCCGGAACGCCACGGCTATCGTGGAAGAAGAACTCGCTGGCGTGGATGCTTTTCAGTACCTGGCCGTGTTGCACGAGGACCGTGTGACAGGCGTGCGGGACGGCAGCAGGCGCTACGGCAACCAGATCGAGATCCGCTGCTGGGATTCTCTGGATGCAACCGAAGCCAGGCCGACCCGGCTGCCATTCGACCTGCTCGAGACGATGGCAGCCCGTATCACCAGCGAGATTCCGGAGGTGGTCAGCGTGACGTACAATATTACGACAAAACCGCCTTCCACCATCGAAGCGCTATAGAACATCCGGTCGGCCCCATGCGGGTAAATCCTGAATTGAATGGAGGAAGGTGCCGGAATTGAATGTAAAGCAAGGAGATAGTATGCCTGTCAGAATCATGCCATGCCTGGATATGCAAAACGGCCGGGTCGTCAAGGGGGTACAGTTCGTGGATATCCGGGATGCGGGTGACCCGGTTGAGTGCTGTGTCGCTTATTGCGAAGCAGGGGCGGATGAGCTGGCCCTGCTCGATATCACCGCGACCGTCGAAGGCCGCGACACCATGCTCGACGTGGTGGCCCGGGTTGCGGAAAAGGCCACGATTCCGTTTACCGTGGGCGGGGGAATCAAGGATGTAGCAACCGCCAGGAAGGTTCTTGATGCCGGTGCGGACAAAATCTCCACGAGCAGCGCCGCATTCCGCACGCCCGCCGTGATTGCCGAAATGATACAGGAGTTGGGCGCACAGCGGGTTACGGTGGCCATCGATGCGGCAGCCAATCCGGCGCTTCCGTCCGGCTACGAGGTATATGTGGACGGCGGACGTACGCCCACGGGCGCGGATGCGGTGGAATGGGCGAAAGCCGTGGACGGTTTCGGCGTGCAGACAATCCTTCCGACGAGTAAAACAACGGACGGGGTCAAAACCGGCTACGATCTGGATCTGATCCGGAAGATCAAGGCCGCGGTATCCGGGGACGTCGTGGCATCCGGCGGCGCCGGAACCATGGCGCATTTTTTCGAGGCGGCAGAGGCCGGCGCGGATATCCTGCTGGCGGCATCGGTGTTTCACTTCCGGATCATATCGATCCCGGATCTGAAGCAATACCTGAAAAGCCGCGGTGTTCCGGTTTTATAACGTTTGTCGGAAAAACCCGGCATTCCGGCGCAAAAGGGATAAAACCATCCCATCCAATATCCTCAACTATCATTGGATAACGGGGAAAACGAAAACGGCTCCAGCAGGCCGTTTTCAAGATCCGCCCAGAGCATTTTTCCCTGAAACGGCTGGCCGCGCCCCAGCAGCACCTTAATCACTTCCATGGCCTGCAGGGACCCGATCACCGCAGGTGCAAGCGGCGGAGTTCCCAGTATGGATTCCGCTGTCGCTTCGCCGTCTGCATCGAAAAGATCCTCCCGCGGGGGATCCTCCGGGAAGAGGGTCATCAGCCGCCCTTCGAATCCTGATATGGTTCCGTGAATCATGGGGATATGAAGCAGGCGGCACGTGGAATGCAGCAGCCTGCGGCTTTCGAGGTTATCCAGGCCGTCCACGGCCGCGTGGCATCCTTCCAGGAGCGTCAGGGCGTTTTCTTCCGTCATCCGGACGGCATGCGCAGCAACCGATACGGCCGGGTTGACGGCCTTGACCCGCTGTTTTGCACGATCGGCTTTATTGCGCCCTATTGCGTCAAGATCAGAGAGCAACTGGCGGTTGAGATTGGATTCATCGAAGCCGTCGCTGTCGATGACCGCTAAAAACCCGATGCCAATCCGTGCCAGCAATTCGATCACATAACCGCCCAGGCCGCCCGCCCCGACGATGGTCACACGGCTTTGCGCAAGCCGCAGCTGCTCCTGGCTGCTGATGCTTCCCCGGTTCCGGATATAGCAAAGCGGCCATATTTCTTCTTCCAAAGCCCGGCAATACACATCGCCGATCGGAATGTCTTGCGCTTTTCCTTCGGATGCAGCCGATTTCGCATCCGATATGGAGATCGTCCGGACGGTTTTTCCCGCTGCATCGGTTACGGAACCAGCCCGCTTCCGGATTGCATCGGCAAGAGCGGACCGGCTTCCGGATGGGTTCATAGTCTTACTCCGCAACAAAAAGAAACAATGACTCGATGTAATCCGGGTCGTCTTTTTCCATGGCGTCGGTGATATGCTTGTACATTCGCTTTTTGTGTTCGGCGAAAATGCCCCGTTTCTTGGTAAAGCTTTTTGCAAAGGCCAGGGCATCCGCCATCATCCGGTCGGCATCGGTGCTTGCCTTGGCCAGCACGTGATGGGCTTCCAGTTCAGCCGCTGCCGCACGTTTACCGGTGAGCTTCAGTTCGTTTAACTTGTATTGCGGAATGGCTTTTTGAAGGATCGGGATCATCGAGGGAAGAAACGGGATGCCCAAATCCACCTCCGGCAGGCAGAAATACCCCCGATCCGACTTCATGAACCGGAAATCACAGGCGCAGGCCAATATGGCGCCGTTTCCGAAAGCGTGTCCGCCAAGGGCAGCAATGACCGGTACCGGAAAAAGCAGGATATTTCGAAAGACGTCGTTCATGGCATACATGAAGGCCTTGATGTCGCCTGTTGCGTTTTCATTCATCCGGTTTCCGATCCAGTCCACGTCGATGCCGAGCGACCAGAACTTTTCACTGTCCGAGGTGATCACGACGGCGGTTATGGTGGTGTCGGAACGGATTTCATCCAAAGCGTCGTTAAAGGCTTTCGCAAAATCGGGGTTGTGACGGTTTTCTTCGTTGCTCATGGTGATAACGGCAACGGATTCGTCTTTTTCCCAGAAAAGAATCGGCATATTTTCTCCGGCAGTTTTTTTAGCGCCTGA
>SLPT01000108.1 GCA_007131845.1 Desulfobacteraceae bacterium
AAGGCGATATTGAGGGTGATGGACAACGACATTCCCCCTTGCCCGGATATTTTTCGTGGCCATATCCATCTCCCCGTGATCGGCTGTAACCCTTGTTTCTTCGCCGTTTTCGAGAAAGAAGACCGCCTCGAGCGCTTCAAGATCCACCTTCCTGGAGTCCGTGTAAAATTTCGCGGACGCGGCTTTTATGGTCCAGTCCCGTTTTTCGCCTTTCATGGCCGTATGTTCGAAGTGGCTGATGACGAAAGCGGCCTCTGTTTCTTCCGGGCGCTCCGGATGATCGACCATGCGCATCGAGTACCGGGAATGGATGAAAACGGCCGACAGGATCGCCGCAAAAATGAGGATCACCACTGCCAGTATCCATTTCAGACGCCGGGATCTATGCTTTGATTGTGTTTTTCCGTTTTTTACGACCACTTCTTTATAATATCCGGCCAGCATCCGCAGGCCTTGAGTATGGCTTCACATGCTTCCCGGACCGCTCCTTTGCCACCGGGCGCCTCTGTAGTCATTATCGCGCAGAGCCGGACTTCCGGCCGGGCGTCAGCCACTGCGATGGGGATGCCGACTTTTCTCATAAGGGGAATATCCGGGAGATCATCGCCGATAAAGGCGGTTTCTTCCGCGCTGCATCCGGTTTCAATAAGAATGGATTCGAGAAGGGCCGCCTTGTCCGAAACCCCGTCATAACAAAATCCGATTGTAAGTTCCCTTACGCGCCTGGACAAGGCTGCTGATTTCCGGCCGGTGATCACTCCCGTGATAATTCCGGCTTCATGGAGCATTTTCAGTCCAAGCCCGTCCTTGACGTTGAATATCATGGCCTGCCCGTCCTCGCCCGGGTATACAATCGAGCCGTCGGTCAGCACACCGTCAACATCCATAATAAACAGTTTCGTTTTGGCAAGTTTATTGCTTGTCATATTCTAAATATAATACATTCATCCAAAGTGCAAAACGCCTATCCGTAAAATCGACAAAATCATCCGAACACATGCGGTTTTGACAGACTATAAAAAAATAAGGAATGAGATTCCGCCCTTTGCCCTCCGCTTTTTGTCTTCACTCAGCCATTGCCGCACTGCGTATGGCGGCAATCCGTCGCAAAAGGGCCTCCATCTCGCTTAACGGGACGGAATTGGGTCCATCGCAAAGCGCCCGGTCCGGATCAGGATGGGTCTCCAGGAACAGGGCGTCGGCTCCGGCGGCCACGGCTGATCCGGCGAGCAGACCGGCGAATTCTCTTTGTCCGGAGGACTTGGACCCCGCGCCCCCGGGGAGCTGAACGCTGTGGGTGGCGTCGAAAACGACAGGGAATCCGGTCTGCTGCATGATGGCGAAGCTTCGCATGTCCACGACAAGGTTGTTGTAGCCGAAGCAAGTGCCGCGTTCCGTCAGCAGGATCTGGCGGTTTCCGGTCGAAGACGCCTTTGTCACGACGTTTGCCATATCCCAGGGAGCAAGAAACTGGCCTTTTTTGATATTGAGAGGCTTTCCGGTCTTAGCAAGGCGGACCACGAGATCCGTTTGCCGGCACAAAAAAGCAGGAACCTGCAACAGGTCGAGTATCGCGGCGGCTGCTTCCACCTCCCCGGGTTGATGAACATCCGATGTAACGGGTATGTTTAAGCGGCTTCCGATCCGCTGCAGCATGGCGAGTCCTTCATTCATCCCGGGACCCCGGTATGAATCGATGGACGTCCGGTTTGCCTTGTCGTAGGACCCTTTGAAGACAAATCCGATTCCCAGTCGTCCGGTAATGTCTTTCAGTGTCCGGGCAATCTCCATTGCTTCGGTTTCGGTCTCCAGAACGCATGGGCCTGCAATCAGGGCCAGCGGCGCCTCTTTGCCGATCCTGACGTTTTTTATGGCAACCGGGTTCATGTGTGTATCTCTCTTATATTGACAGGTGGCGGTATTCCGATATCGGGTCTTTGTTCGGAAATGCTTGAATCATCCGCAGCAAAACATTACAATTGGTTTTTAATGCTTGCAGGGCTGGTGGCGTTTCTGCCGGATCAATGCATCGTTTACCCCGCAAGTACCCAAAAGTCAAGCCGGTAAAAACCGTAGCTGCCAGTAATGATGAACCCGCAAATATTTACGATCGTACGGCTTTGTAAAAATTTCACAATCAAGGCTTGCGCGATTGAAGAAGAAGGCAGCGTACTTAACGTACGTGAATTTTGATAAATTGCGTGCAGGCGCAGATATTGGACTTTTTAAAAAGCCCTCAACAATGAAGCACTCGTAAAAAGTCGCGATCTGACGGCTTTGTAAAAAGTTCAAGATCAAGGCTTGCGCAATTTCGAAGAATGCAGCGTGCTTGGCGTACGTGAAATTCTGAGAAATTGCGCGTAACGCAGATATTGGACTTTTTACGAAGCCGTCAATAATGGCTTGCCCAAAAAAGATCAACCTGTTAATAGACACCTCGAAGAATGACACCTGATGGCTTTGTAAACAGTTCAAGTGATCCTTGAAGAAATTCTTACGGGGCTGCACCGGTCGCTGAAAGCGGACGTAAAGCTGAATCTGTCACGCTTGAAGCCGGAAAAATTTAAAAATCTGAAGGTAAAAGAAGACACGGATGAACTTCAAACGCAAGGAACGGGGAAAAAACTTTAAATATGTCGTTATCGGGGTTCTGGGCATTGCCGCGGTAGCCGCTCTTGTATGGATCCTTGTCGACAGGCTGGAGGGGAATGCCCCGGTTCTGAGCCTGGAGCTTGAATCCCGGTACCTGCCGGCATCGTCGGAGATACCGCTTACGGTAAGCGATGAAAAAAGCGGTCTCCGGCGGGTATACGCATCCATCCTCCAGGAAGACCGGGAAGTGAGCCTGGTAAACAAGACCGTTGACCGGGAGGATGGGGAGAAAATAGCCGATGTCCACCACCTGGAGCTGAACATGCGCATTGACGCCAGGGAAATGGGGCTGAAAGACGGGGATGCCATGCTTCGGATTGCGGCCTGGGACCAGTCCTGGCGCCAGCGTTTCGCAGGGAATCTGGCATACAAGGAAATAGAGATAGTCATTGATTCGAGTCCGCCCCGCGTATCGGCGCTGACCCGGCAGCACAACCTGAGCCAGGGAGGATCCGGACTCGTTGTTTATCGCCTTTCAGAGCCCTGCAAAAAACACGGCGTCCGGGTGGGAGACAATTTTTTTCCCGGCTACCCCGGTTATTTTGATGATGACGATGTTTATCTTGCTTTTTTTGCCCTGAAACATGATCAAAACAGAGAAACGGACATCCTCCTCGAAGCGTATGACAGAGCCGGAAACCGCGGCCAGAGCGGGTTTTTGCATTATATACAGAACCGGTCCTTTCCCTCGGATAACCTGAATCTTTCCGATAATTTCATGCGCCAGGTGCTTCCCGAATTTTATTCGGTGCCGGGTTTTCCGTCCGACGGCTCCCGTCTGGAGCAGTTTCTTTTCGTCAACCAGGATCTCCGCCGGGAAAACGACGAGCGGATTTTGTCCCTTGCCGGCCAATCGGACGATGCCATTCACTGGGAGGGCGATTTCACGGCGCTCCCAAGGGCGCAGCGCATGGCGGGATTCGCGGATCACCGCACCTACATCTATGAAGGAAGCACCGTGGACCAGCAGGTACATATGGGAGTGGATCTCGCTTCCATGCGGCATGCGCCCATCCCCGCGGCCAACAACGGCCGGGTGATCCTGGCCGACTGGATCGGCATTTACGGAGATACCGTGGTCATCGACCATGGCTACGGCGTTCTTTCCCTTTATTCCCATCTGAGCACTACCGATGTATCCGAAGGCGAATTCGTTTCCCGGGGGGATATCATTGGCAAAACCGGTACCACGGGGCTTGCGGTGGGAGATCATCTTCATTTTTCCATGATTGTCGGCGGCGTCTTCGTAAACCCTTACGAGTGGTGGGACGCCCAGTGGATCGAAAACAACATTACCGCTAAGCTGGAAAGCGTGGCCGGGCAGGTGGGTAGATAGCCGTGAGAAAATCCAAAGACAAATCGGGTGAATACCCGGTAAAAAGGAAAAAAGGCCGGCTCCGGGAAAATGTCGAAGCTATTTTGATCGCAATTCTTCTTGCATTGTTCATCCGGGCATTTATCGTGCAGGCCTTCAAAATCCCTTCCGGGTCCATGATGCCCACCCTGGAAATCGGGGATCACATCCTGGTGAACAAGTTTACCTATGGCATCCGGATACCGTTTACCCACAAAACCCTTATCGATCTGGGTGATCCGGACAGGGGCGATATTATTGTTTTTGAATACCCGGTGGAGCCGGACAAGGATTTTATCAAGCGGGTTGTCGGTCTTCCCGGGGACATCGTGGAAATCCGCGACAAGGCGGTGTATATCAACGGGGAGGCCATCGAGCAGGGATACACCCAGTATACGGAGGACCACATCATTGCCCCCGAGGTGAATCCAAGGGATAACTTCGGTCCTGTCACGGTGCCGGAGGGCAGGTATTTCGTGCTCGGGGACAATCGCGATAACAGCTATGACAGCCGGTTCTGGGGATACGTGGATGAAGAAGTGATCAAAGGGGAGGCCTTTATTATTTACTGGTCCTGGGACAGCGACGCGTTTTCCCCCCGCTGGTCGAGGTTTGGTAAGATTCTGCGATAGCCCCTGCACTCTGGCTTTTCCTGCCGGGAAATAGGGACGGATTTTTAAAAGGTCCAATATCTGCGGCTGCGCGCGATTCCTGAAGAATTTGCGGCTTACGCCTTGTGGACATACACGCACGCTAAGTATGCTCCCATTCTTCTTCAAACCGTGCAAGTCTTGATCCCGGACTTTTTACAAAGCCGTCGGATCGCGACTTTAACGAGTGCATCAGACGTATTACGAGTGCATCCATTATGGCCTGGACAAAAAAAGATCTTCTGGATATCGATTCCCTTTCTTCGGCTGAAATCTCCCTGATACTCGATACGGCAGCCGGGCTGAAGGAAATATCGGAACGCCCCATCAAAAAGGTTCCCACCCTGAAGGGGAAAACCATCGTGCTGCTTTTCCTGGAGCCCAGCACCCGCACGCGCGTCTCCTTTGATATTGCGGCAAAGCGCCTTTCAGCGGATTCCATATCCATTTCGGCAGCCGCCTCCTCTGTTGTAAAGGGAGAAACCCTCATTGACACGGCGAAAAACATCGAGGCCATGCGTCCGGATATCCTGGTGATGAGGCATTCGGCAGCAGGCTCCCCTCATCTGCTGGCCGGCCGTCTTTCCTGCAGCGTTGTCAATGCGGGCGACGGCATGCATGCTCATCCGACCCAGGCCCTTCTGGACATGATGTCCGTGCGGGACGTCAAAAAACAGATTGCAGGACTGAAAATCGCCATCATCGGAGATATCGCCCATAGCCGCGTTGCCCGGTCCAATATCACCGGATTCACCCGCATGGGAGCCCATGTTTGCCTCGCAGGTCCCCCCACCATGATTCCCGCGGGAATCGAACGGATGGGCGCAGCCGTGGCAGGCACCGTCGATGAAGCGGTGGCGGACGCGGACGTGATCATGATGCTGCGGATCCAGAAAGAGCGGCAGAAACCTTTTCTCATGCCCTCGGAGAGGGAGTATGCCGCACGCTACGGGCTCAACAGCGCGCGCCTGAAGCGCATCCGTCCCGATGCCTTGATCCTTCATCCCGGGCCCATGAACCGAGGCGTGGAAATCTCGCCGGAAGCGGCTGACGGTCCCCAATCGAT
>SLPT01000075.1 GCA_007131845.1 Desulfobacteraceae bacterium
AACATGATCGCCTGCCACGTGCCCGTAGGTGTCGTTGATCGCCTTGAAGGCGTCGAGATCGGCCATTGCAAGAACGCTCGTGTAACCGTAGCGCAAGGTTCCCGCCATCTCCCGTTCCAAAGCATCCTTGAAACTCTTGTAGTTGTTCAGCCGGGTCAGCCCGTCCCGGGATGCGAGAATGCTCAGGTTTTCGATCGCCTGCTGCTGCTGCCGGATCTTCGCAAGCATGTCAAAGGAGAGCCGGTACATTTCTTTTTTGCTGTCTTCGAGGATTTTTGCATAGGACGTGTCGCTGTGCCGGTCGATGTCAAACAGGGGCAGAAGCGGTTTGATCTGGTATTCCGTTTCTTCCGCAAGCGCTTCCAGGCGGATCTTTCGGCTCAGACCATATTCGTCCATGAGCCGCTTTGCAATTGCCAGGTGAACGGTCTTGTCGGGAGCGTGCAGTATGTTGCAGATTTCATCGGCTATGTGGAGGATCTGCGCCCGGGCGACGTCGTTTTCCCGATCAGGTGAAATGTTTTCCGGACGATGGTGGTGGATGAGCGGTACAGAAAAAATTGCCGGCAGCCCCCAGGTTTCGATGAGATGTGCACCCGCCTCCATGTGGTTGTACCCGAATGTCTCGTTTTCGGCGATATGGCGGGAGACGCCCTCCTGGGCGAGCTTTTTTTCCACCATGGCGTATTGTCCGGGATGGCTCCGGACCATGGCAAGAATGCCGATGTCATGGATCAAGCCCAAAAAATAGAGGTCTTCAGAATCCGTGCGGCCGGTATCCCGCGCAATCAGGCGGCATAAAACGGCGCATGCGAATGATTTCTGCCAGAAACCCGTATAGTCGAAAAATTTTCCGGCATCCTTGAATACATTGACCAGGGAAAAGCTCAGCGCAATATATTTCAGGGACTCCTCTCCCAGAAGGTTGACGGCATGGGGCAGGTTGGTAATTTTCCGGGCAAGGCCGAAAAAGGGGGAGTTCACGACGTTCAGAACCTTGGCCGAAAGAGGCGGGTCGGCTGCCAGGGTTTCCGCAAGCCGGGCAAGCGGCTTTTCGGTGTCCCGGATCTGCTCGAGTATTTCCAGTGCCACTCCTGGCAATGCCGGCAGATCATCGAGGCTGCAGAGTGATGTTTTTATTTTTTGTGCTGCGTTCATCCGGTTGCTGCCCCTCTGGTTGTTATTTCCCTGGACGGTTTCGTAAAAAGCAAAGGAAACAATTACCCCTGCCTGGACGAAAAAGTCAAGATCAAAGGAAATATAGCATGAAAGGCGGCGACACCGATAGTGAGATAAGAGATCCTGTTTGCCGCTTTTCCGCCGGCTCGGCACCCGAGCTCCCCGTTGAGTTCAGCAAGCTGTCGCTTCACGATGTCAAGCACGGTTGTTCCTTCTTTTTCCAGGAAATAACGGCGCATGGCACGCGCTCCGCCCGAGGGGTCCACCTCGCACCGCAACCATCCGAGTTTTTCCATGCGGTGCAGGATCGGGTAGAGGATCCTCGGGCTGTCATCGTAGCCGTGGCTACGGAGTTCCTTCAGCATCCACTGGCCCAGCACCGGTCCTTCGGATGCGTGGCGGGCGTGGTCTTACCGTCCGGCCTCGTGGCGGTCCATCAGTTCATAACCGAGATCAAGCGCTTGCAGGTTGATGTCGTGAAAAGAAGACTGGAATCGATCTTTGATGAGTGCACCCACGGATTCGAGGCGAACCAGCCCGGTCAGTCGGAGGATTCCGCCGAGAAGGCAGATATTCAATACGACCGGTTTGCCGATTTTCTCCATGACCGTGTCATGGAAGGGAAGCTCGATTTTCCGGGCATCGACCAGACCGGGGTTTTTAACGAAACGCGCATCCGTTACGAGCGTTCCGCCGGGGCGGATGCTGAAGATATACTTGTCAAAGGCCGCCTGGGTCAGGCAGATCAGGATGTTGGGCTGGTTGACCTTGGGGAAGTAGATGGGCTGGTCCCAGATGATCAAATCGCTCTTGGTGGCTCCGCCCCGCGCTTCTGCACCGTAGGACTGGCTTTGCACGGCATTGAGCGATTCATAGCGGACCGCTGCCTCCCCCATAAGAATGGCTGCGGTGATCACTCCCTGTCCGCCGGAGCCGGAAAAAAGAAGTCTGCATTTTTCCATGGTTATTTCCGCTTCGCCTTTTCAATGATTGTATCGTATTCCCGGCAGTACTCCGGAAGTTCTTTTTGCACGAAGATGCCGCGCTCGATGAGTTCCGGGTTTTCCTGCTTTTTTTTCGATCCGATCCGGGTGGTGTTTGTTTTGTAGGTTTCCATCATTTGTACGGCATCGCCGATCCGGTTTCGTCTTCCGAAATAGGTCGGACACTGGGTCAGCACTTCCAGGACCGAAAAACCCTTGTGCGATATTGCTTTGGCAATGAGATCGATCATTTCGTGGACATGGTAGGTCGTGGTCCGGGCCACGAAAGTTGCGCCGGCGGAAAGGGACAGGTCGACCACGTCGAAATCGTGGTCGATGTTGCCGTAGGGCACCGTGGTCCCCATAGTTCCGTAACCGGACAGGGGAGAGAATTGCCCGCCTGTCATGCCGTAGATCCGGTTGTTCATCACGATGGCGGTCATTTCGATATTGCGGCGCGCCGCATGAATGAAGTGATTGCCGCCAATGGCCAGGGCGTCGCCGTCGCCCATGGGAACGATCACGTCGAGTTCCGGCTTGGAAAGCTTGACGCCGGTGGCAAATGCCAAGGCTCGTCCGTGGAGCGTGTGTAGGGAATGGAAATCCACGTAACCCGATATGCGGGCGCTGCATCCGATTCCCGATACCATAACGATATTTTTCCGGTCGAGTCCAAGGGTTTCCACCGCCCTCACAAGGCCGTTCAGAATGATGCCGTGTCCGCATCCCGGGCACCAGATATGCGGGAAGAAGCGCTTGCGGATAAAGTCTTTAGAAGCCATGGATCAAACTCCTTTCCCCTGGATCACACGAAGGGTATTGCGAAGGTCGGTGGGCGTAATCAACTCCCCGTCGATGCGGTTGGCCAGAAAAACCTTTTCCGGATCATCCACCGCCAGCCTGACTTCTTTTGTGATCTGCCCCATGTTCATTTCCACAACGATCACCAGGGGAACTTTGCGGCAGGCCTCCCGTACGATTTCCGCAGGAAACGGCCAGAGGGTCTGCAATTCCAGCAGTCCGACGTTTTCACCCCGTTTCCGGCGATTTTCCACCAGATGAAGGGTGCTGCGGGCGGATGCACCGTAAGAGATAAACAGCGTGTCGGCATCCTTTGTGTAGTATTTCCGGAACCGCGTAATCCGGGGGGCGTTGTTTTCGATCTTGTCCACCAGGTGCCGGATCAGCCCGTAGACAATAGGGGGGCTGGTTGTTGGAAAGCCCCACATGTCATGATACAGGCCGGTGACGTTGTACCGGTGGACGTCGCCGAAATCGCTCATGGGCAGCCGGCCGTCCTCCCGCGGCAGATAGGGGTGGTAATCGACCCCGGCTTTTACGGCGGTCCGGAGGCGTTTGACCAGCGGAATTTTTCCGGGTTCCGGAATCTCGATTTTCTCCCGCAAATGGGCGGTCACTTCATCGAGAAGCAAAATGACCGGCGTTCGATAGGTTTCCGCGAAGTTGAAAGCCTCGATGGTCATGCGGAAAATATCGGCGTGGTTGGATGCGGTCAGCGTGATAATGGCATGATCCCCGTGGGTTCCGTATCGGGTCTGGTAGACATCTCCCTGTCCCACCTGGGTGGGGAGCCCGGTGGAGGGTCCGCCCCGCATGACGTTAACGATCACGCAGGGGATTTCAGCCATGATGGCATAGCCCAGCGCCTCCTGCATCAGGGAAAAACCCGGTCCGGAGGTGGCCGTCATCGTCTTGTTTCCTGTCAGAGAGGCTCCCACGATAGCGCACATGGACGATATCTCGTCTTCCATCTGGATAAATTTTCCCCCGGTCTCCGGTAGCCGGAGCGCTAGGCTTTCGGCGATCTCCGTGGATGGCGTGATGGGGTAGCCTGCAAAAAAATTGACGCCGGCATATATCGCGGCCTCCGCACATGCCTCGTTTCCCTGCACAAACCGGATATCATTCATTGGCCGCCTCCGTTGTTATTGCTGCCGACCCCTTATTGTCCGGTGTCTCGCAGGTTACCTCCACTGCCAGATCCGGACACCGAAGCTCGCACATCCTGCAACAGATGCAGTCTTCCGGACGCGCGGCATAGGCTTTGTCCTGATCGTCCATTTCCAGTACTTTTTTTGGGCAGAAATGGACACAGATGCCGCATCCCTTGCACCACCCCCGCTCGATGTGATGCTCTTTCAGTTGCGCTTTCGCCATGATTGTCCCGTTGCTCTTTGAATGTCTTTTTGTATTATGCCGTTTGGGGTTCCGACCGTTTCAAACCGGGGCCGGAGGCTTTCTCTTATGAATATAATTCCCGTGCCGGATATTTCATCCTTTTTCTTCCGGGTTTAAAAAACCGTATACTTCCGTGAGCAGTTCGTCCCACTGTGCATAGATCTCACCGGCCGATTCCAGGCCGATTCGGTGAAAACGGATCCGGTCGCCGGGTTTGGCCTGAGCCACCCGGAAAAGATCCGGCGTGATAACGGTTGCGATTTTGGTATATCCGCCAATGGTTTGCTCCACCATCAGGATGATGGGCTGGCCGTCCGGGGGAACCTGGATGTTGCCCGGAAAGGATGCTTCGGAGATGATGCTACTGGGCGCCCCGGCATCCCGTTTGATTACCGGACCCTCCAGTCGGTAGCCCATGCGGTTGGCCCTGTCCGTAACCGTGAACTTTGATTCGAAAAACCGGTCCATGAATTTGGAAAAACAATCATCCTGAGGGCCGGGTATGACCCTTACGTGGATTTCCGGAGAGTACAGGGGGAACCAGGGCATCCGGCGGGGTGTGTCAAGCAGTTTCCCTTCACCCCGCGCCACGACATCGCCCTCCCGAAGGGCGCGCCCGTCCAGGCCGCCGATGCTCGCCCCGGCATAGGTAGAACAGCTTCCCATAACTTTGGGAACCCTGATGCCGCCGGTTACTGCAAGATAGGCCCGGCAGCCGCTTTCGGCCATTCCCGCTGCGATCCGGTCCCCCTTTAGAACCCGGATCGTTCGCCATCGGGGAGCCGGCTTACCATTGACGGTCAGTGCCATATCCGCTCCTGTTACAGCGATATCGGCCGTGTCCAACACTTCGAGTTCAGGTCCGGAAAGGGTGATCTCCAGGGCCGGAAGGTCTTTTCGGTTTCCGACCAAAAGATTGGCGCATGTGTATGCGAAATCGTCCATGGCGCCGGAAATCGGCACGCCCATGTGTACCCATTCAAACCGGCCTTTGTCCTGGATCGTGGTGAACGGGCCGGGAACGTGCGTATGAAACAGAGCCGTCATGGTGTTTTCCCCTCTTCGATGTGCCGGTAGGTTTCCGGGGAAATGGGCATGAAGCGGATGCTGTCGCCCGCCTGGTAGAAAAAAGGCTCGGGACGCGAAGCATCGAATAATCGAAGCGGTGTTCGTCCGATGATCCGCCATCCGCCGGGGCTGTCTATCGGATATGCGCCGGTCTGGGTTTCGGCGATTCCCACGGAGCCGGCGGGAACCATGGCGCGCGGGGTTTTCATGCGGGGGGTATGAATACGCGGATCCAAGCCCCCGAGATAAAAGAACCCGGG
>SLPT01000144.1 GCA_007131845.1 Desulfobacteraceae bacterium
GAACTGGAAAAAGAGCGCGGTATCACCATCGCCTCCGCCGCGACCTACTGCACATGGAAAAACCACGCAATCAACATTATCGACACCCCCGGGCACGTGGATTTCACCATAGAAGTCGAACGCGCTCTCCGGGTAATGGACGGCAGCGTCCTGGTGCTTTGCGGCGTTGGCGGGGTGCAGTCCCAGTCCATTACCGTTGATCAGCAGATGAAACGCTACAACGTCCCCTGCATCGCCTTTATCAACAAGTGCGATCGCAGCGGTGCAAATCCGGAACGGGTTGTAAAACAGCTCCGGGAGAAGCTAGGCCATAACCCCGTGGTACTGCAAATGCCCATAGGCCTTGAATCCGAGCACCAGGGCGTTATCGATTTGGTGACTATGAAGGCCCTTTATTTCGAGGATGAATTCGGCCAGGAACTCCGGGAAGCCGAAATTCCTGCGGAACTTGCCGATGAAGCGCAAAGCAGGCGGGAGGAAATGCTCGATGCCGCATCCATGTTTTCCGACGAGCTGACCGAAGCCATTCTGGAAGAAGAGACCATCGGTCCGGATCTCATCCGGACAGCCATTCACCAGGGCGTACTCCGCCGGGGGCTTACACCGGTCATGATGGGATCGGCATATAAAAACAAGGGAATACAGCCTCTTCTGGACGGATTCTGCTATTATCTCCCCTCCCCTGTCGACGTGGAAAACCATGCACTCGATATCGAGGACAACGAGGCGAAGGTTACGCTCCGGCCCGATGATACGGCCCCCCTCGTGGCCCTCGCATTCAAGCTGGAAGACACATCATACGGCCAGCTGACCTATATCCGGGTCTACCAGGGACGAATGGAAAAATCCCAAACCATGATCAATGTGCGGAGCGGCAAGAAGATCAAGGTGGGACGCATCGTCCGGATGCACGCCAACAAGATGGAGGATGTGGAAGCAATCCCGGCGGGGTCCATCGGTGCGCTGTTCGGAATCGACTGCGCATCCGGCGATACCTTCGTGACGCCCGGGATCAATATTTCCATGTCGTCGATGTATGTTCCCGACCCGGTCATCTCCCTTTCCGTGAAGCCGAAAGACCACAAATCCGAAGCCAACATGTCCAAGGCCTTAAACCGCTTCGTGAAGGAAGACCCCACATTTACCACGGGATACAACGAAGAGACCGGCGAGACGCTTATCTCTGGCATGGGCGAGCTGCACCTGGAAATTTACCTGGAAAGAATGCGCCGGGAATACAGCTGCGACATCGCCACCGGCGAGCCCCGGGTGGCCTACCGGGAGACCATCACATCACGGGCGGACTTCGATTACACCCACAAGAAACAGACCGGCGGCGCAGGCCAGTTCGGCCGGGTGGTAGGCTATATGGAACCGGCTGAAGAGCAATGGTTCGAATTCGACAACAAAGTAACCGGCGGAAACATCCCCACGCATTTTATCCCGGCATGTGAAAAAGGTTTTGTCGAATCCATGAAAAAAGGCCCCTGGATGAAATATCCCGTCACAGGCGTCCGGATGGTACTGACGGATGGTGCTTCGCATTCCGTCGATTCCTCTGAAATGGCCTTCCAGGCCGCTGCTCGCAGTGCATTCCAGGAAACATACAGAAAAGCAGCGCCTGTTCTGCTGGAACCCGTCATGAAAGTCGTGGTCGAAACGCCCGGCGAATTCTTCGGAAACGTCATGTCATCTTTGAACCAGCGCCGTGGCATGATCCTGGGTTCCCACGATGAAGGCGTCACCTCGACCATCGAAGCACAGGTCCCGCTTGCGGAAATGTTTGGATATGCAACCGTTCTGCGCTCCCTGACCCAGGGGAAGGCACAGTTCACCATGGAATTTTCCGCATATAAGGAAGTTCCCCGTTCCATCGTGGAGGAAATCGCCAAAAAACGCGATTCGCAATAAACTTAAGGAGTAGAAGCGATGCTAAAAAACATATTCAACACCATCCTCCCGGATGCACCCGAAGGCATTGAGGGGCAAGCGGTCCCGCCCGGCAGCTTCGGGGCCATTTTCGCCCGCGCCGGCGTCGGGAAAACCGCCCTGCTGGTCCAGCTGGCCGTTGCCGGGATGATCCAGGGGAAAAACATTCTGCATATATCCACCCAGGATCCCGTTGACAAGGTGGATCTCTGGTACCGGGAAGTTTTCCAGAGGCTCTCCCAGGAGCGGAAACATACAGGGATCAGCCGGAGCTACGACAATCTTCTGCGTCACCGCTTTATCATGACGTTCGAGACGGAAACCTTCAGCGTGGAAAAACTTCAAAAAAGAGTCAATGAGCTGATCTCTCAGGAAATATTTACACCATCAATCATCCTGATCGATGACTTCAACTTTGAAAAGGTGTCCGAAGAGGCACTCGCCGGCCTGAAATCCTTCGTGAATGAAAAGAACCTTGTATTCTGGTTCACCATCCGCACACACCGGGATGAACCGGTGGAGGAAAACAGGATTCCCACGCGGCTTGTCCCTGTCACCGGATGGTTCGACATGATGATCCGCCTGGAACCGGAAAACGGGCGCATCTTCGTACGCCAGGTTGCAGGTGAAAACGATACGGACGTTTTTTTTCTCGATCCATCCACCCTGTTGATCCGCAGCGAAAAATCCGGATAAGCCGTCTATTCCGGGATAACCCGACTCCAGAATGCAACCGGATGGCCGGCACATGCCCCGTTTTTCCGAAGCCAAAACCGCCGTTGCACTCAGCGGCGGCATCGATTCCCTTGTCAGCGCCTTTCTGTTAAAACAGCAGGGTGCTGATGTTGTCGGCCTGCATTTCATTACCGGCTTCGAGGCGGCATCATTTGATCCGGCATCCGGTGAACAGGCATCCGGGCGAAACCAGGCGGAAAGCATCTCCGGGTATATTTTTCGTCTGACAGGAATCGAAACCCGCATTATCGACATCCGGGAGGAATTCGAAAGCCGGGTGGTCCGCTATTTTACCGACGCCTACCAATCCGGCAAAACGCCAAACCCCTGCGTGGTCTGCAACCGGGAAATCAAATTCGGTTTCATGCTGGATCATGCGCGCAGCATTGGTGCAAGCCGCATCGCCACCGGCCATTACGCCCGCATCGGGCAAAGCTCAAGCGGAAAGCCCCTGCTGCAAAAAGGCGCCGATGCGGCCAAGGATCAGAGCTATTTTCTGGCCATGCTGCGCCCGGAGCAACTCGAAGCCGCATGTTTCATTCTCGGGGACAAAACCAAAACGGAAGTCCTTGCCATTGCCGCACAAAATCGCCTGGAGCCTTTTTATAAAAAAGAAAGCCAGGATATCTGCTTCATCAAAAACACCTCCTGCCAGGATTTTCTTGCCTCCAGAATCAGTCACGCGGACGGAGAAGGAGACATCGTCGATTCCGCCGGAAACGTTATCGGCCGCCACCACGGACTGTTTCGCTACACTATCGGTCAAAGACGGGGAATCAACTGCCCCGCGGCACAGCCGTATTACGTGCTGGATATCGATACCATGCAAAATCGACTTGTTGTCGGATTTGGGGATGAATTATATCAAAAGAGGTGCTATGTTTCAGACGTCAACTGGATCGGTGGAAAGCCGGCCGGCCCCATTGCCGTAAAAACCCGGATCCGCTACAGGCACGAGGCAGTCGAATCATCTCTGATTCCGTCAGGAGAGTCCTCTGCTATCATCGAGTTTGAAAAGCCACAGGCGGCGGTTACGCCCGGCCAGCTTGCCGTATGCTGGCAGAAAGACACAATAATCGCCGGCGGCTGGATTGAAAAAAATCCCTATGCATCCTTATCTCAAAATCATAACGCTCGGCTGTAAAGTGAACCAGTCGGAATCCGAGGCGCTTGCTGCGCAAGGCGATACCGCTTCAGCCGGGAATCCGGAATCCGGATCTTTTGGCACATGCGTAATCAATACCTGCTGCGTGACCGCCAGGGCGGCGATGCAGTCACGCCAGGCAATCCGAAGAGCCATCCGCAGGCATCCGGATGCAACCATCGTTGTCACCGGCTGCTATGCGCAGATGAAACCAAATGAAATCCGGGATATCGCCGGGGTGAATCATATTGTCGGACAGGCGGACAAACACCGGTTATTCGATCTTATCCGCCAGGAGCATCCATCAGCCCCAAACAGCTCTTTTTCTTTCCGGGGACCGGGAAAGCTCCGGGAAGAAACCCTGTTTACCCCGATGCCGTCGCCGGCCTTCGGTCAAAGGACCCGACCGTTTCTCAAGGTGCAGGATGGCTGCAACGCATTTTGCAGTTATTGCATCGTACCCTACAGCCGGGGGCGGAGCCGAAGCCTTACGCCGGAAAAGGCCCTGGATGAAATGGACGGGCTGATCCGGAAAGGGGCGAGAGAAATCGTCGTGACCGGGATCCACCTCGGCCGATGGGGTGGGGATCTGGACGGCAGCCCCGACCTGTGCGTTCTGTTGGACACCCTGTTGTCCCACCCGAAGTTGGGCAGACTCCGCCTGAGTTCCCTCGAACCGACCGAGATCACCGAGGCTGTCCTTGACCGGATCGGAAGCGATCCCCGGATCTGCCGGCATTTTCACATCCCGCTCCAAAGCGGGGACGCAACTGTTTTAAAACGAATGAATCGCCATTACGACCCCGGGGAATTTGCCGGGACCATCGGGCGCATCAGAAGCCGTTTTAAAAACGCAGCCATCGGCGCCGACGTTATGGTCGGGTTTCCGGGAGAATCCGAAGAGGCATTTGAAAACACAAGAAAACTCATCGAAAGCCTGCCGGTCACTTATCTGCACGTCTTTCCCTTTTCACCAAGGCCGCCGGCGCCCGCCGCGTCTTACCCGGACCGGGTGCCCCCGGACGTCGTTCGGGAAAGAGCCCGCATACTCAAGGATCTCGGAAGACAAAAGAAAGCGGCATTCTATGCTTCCATGACCGGACGAGTGCTGGAAGTGATCGGAGAAACACCGTCGGATGCAGATGGTTTTTGTTGTAAAGGTCTTTCCTCCAACTACATTCCGGTATATATTCATCCAAACGAAAAGCCCACGTCCGCGGATGCACTTGTCAACCGATTGATACGATGCCGGATAACCGGCGCCGACAGTTGGCTTTCGGTTGCCGGCATTCCGGAGGACCAGGAAAACGTCAACGATACAACCGCCCCGCGGCAAGACGCCGTCAATCCGGATGCAGGAGAATTCATGAGGGAGCATCCCGTCAGATCATATTAACCGGGTGGTCCGGCGGCATACCTGCTTCAGGAGGCGGTTACCGCAGGGCTCTGAACAAATGTTACTGGATATGCCATGAATACAAAAAAGACGACGGCCACAAAAACGTTTTCCATATCCGAGCTCGCGGATGAACTGGACATCAGCACACGAACGATTCGTTTCTATGAGGAAAAAGGGCTCATCTCGCCCCGGCGTACCAAGGGAAACCACCGGATCTACACCCGGCGGGATCGTGCGCGGCTGAAGCTCATCCTGCGCGGTAAACGCCTGGGATACTCGCTCGATGAGATCTCCGAGATGATCGGCATGGCGGATTTCGATATCGACGAGGAGCAGCAGTTGATCAAGGCCCTCCAGTACGGCAAGATCAAGCTCAAGGAAATCAACAGCCGCATGGAAGAGCTGCAGATCCTGAAACAGGAGCTGCTCTCGGTGCAGGAAAAAGTACTCAAACGCCTGGAAGATTTAAAAA
>SLPT01000395.1 GCA_007131845.1 Desulfobacteraceae bacterium
CAGATCGGATATCTTTGCGTAGAGTTCATCGCGGAATTTCCGGATGATTCGCTCTCCCACGAAATGCATGAGGTAATGCTCGCCGTAAAGTGCAAAGGCCCTCAGGACGTATATGCCCAAAACCAGCGGGGGCATCAGCCTGAGCATTCGCTCGTTTTGCTCCATGAAGATATCGTCTAAGATCGGTTGAACCAGAAACGCGGTGGCAGAGGTGGTTCCCGCAACGATCAGCATGCACACCATGGAGATTGCCAGAAGCGCCCAGCTTTCCTTTACATAGGCAAGTAAAACCCTGTGACGATGTCGGATGCGCATTTTTCCTGGTTCAGCCATAACAGACTTAATTGACAATTAAAAATTCACTATCAGTCGGCTTTGTAATAAGTCCGGTATCAAAGCGTGCGCGACCGAAAATCATGACGCACTTAGCATACGTGAAATTCTTTAGGGATCACGTACTGTCACTGATATTGGACTTATTATAAGCCGTCATCTCCTGCCGCTTACCGTATTCTCCATCATGGAATAGGCTATGCCGGCGGTTTTCCTTGAAGCGCCCGGCTCGCCGAGCTGCTCCCGAACCCAACGGAGATCCTCCCGGGTCTGCTCGTACTTCCCGACGTCCCCGAGTATGGAGGAGACTACCGATGCAATATTGCCGGGCGTCGCATCATGCTGAATCAACTCGGGAACGATCGGACGATTGGCAATGATGTTGGCAAGCCCGATGAACTTCACACGGATTAAGCTACGACCCAGAAAAAAACTGACCGGAGAGACCCGGTAGACGATCACCATGGGAACCCCGTAAATAGCTGCCTCCAGCGTTACGGTACCGGAAGCGGCCACGGCAAGGGAGCAACGGGTAAGTACTTTTTCGACCCCTGCCCTTTCCGTTTCAATATCCACCGTATCCCTGTAGGGACGGATAAAATCTTCAATCCAATCCACATCGATACCGGGCGCTACCGAGACGACAAAGGCAAATCCCTTATGCTCACGACGATTCAGCCGGCTGGCTGCAGCCAGCATTACGGGCAGGTTCCGCCGGATCTCCTGCCCCCGGGAGCCGGGAAGAAGTCCGATTATGCACCTTTCCTTTTTGTCTGCATCCGGATTGTCCCCAGCCGTTTTCACAGGCGGCGGAATATGATCAAGCAGTGGATGCCCCACGAACGTCACGGGCACCCCATGACGATCATAGAATTCTTTTTCAAAGGGGAGAATGACGGCCATGCGGTCCACATACCGTCGAATCGTTTTGATCCGACCGCTCCGCCATGCCCACAACTGGGGACTGATGTAATAGAGCACCGGTATTTTGTATCGCTTGACATGCCGGGCAATGTGAAGATTGAAATCAGGGAAATCGATCAGGATCACCAGATCCGGCCGTTTTTCAGCAACGGCACGCTTGACGGTACGCATTCCGCCCAAAAGACCGGGAAGCCTGGAGAACACCTCGGTGATACCGACCACCGAAAGGTTCGCAGCATCCACCACGATCTGTACGCCCTGCTGCGCCATGGCGGGCCCGCCGATGCCTAAAAACACGATATTGTCGTCGATTTGCCGCATGGCCGCAACCAGCCCGGCCCCGTGATGATCCCCCGAGGTTTCCCCGGCGATGATCATCACCTTTAGCGGGTCAGCAGGACTTTTGCCGTAAGGTACACCGGCCGCCATATTCATCGGTTGATCCGGGCCATGGCGGTATCGATCTGGGCGATGATATCCACCGCCAGGGCAAGCGCATCCCGTCCCATCCGCCCGGACACCACCGGCTCGGACCGGGCCTGCACCGCTTCCACGAACGACAGGATTTCCGAGCGAAGGGCATCGGCTTTATCGAAGCTTCTGTGATCCATGTACATGCCGGGAATCGGACAGTTCTCCTCGCCTTCAGCCGCCTGGCGAATGTTCATGATGACATGATTGGCAAAATCGATGGAAATGTAGCCTTCCCGCTGGAACAGGCGAATTTTTCGCTCGGTCTTGCCGGATATGCGGCTGGCGGTGACATTGGCCACCGCTCCGTTTTCAAACTCGATATGGGCGTTTGCGATATCCACCGAATCGGTCACGAGCGGCGTACCCAGCGCATGGCAGTACCGGATGTCGGATTTGACAAAATGGAGGATCAGATCGATATCGTGAATCATCAAATCGTGAATGACGCTCACGTCGGTACCCCGAGGTTGGTAGATGGAAAGCCGGTTCGACTCGATGAACACCGGCTCGGTGATCAGATCCCGGGCCGCAACCACCGCCGGGTTGAACCGCTCCAGGTGACCCACCTGGATAATCCGTCCTTTTTTTTCAGCCAGCGCGATGAGGTCATCGGCCTGCTCCACGGTCGTGGTAATCGGTTTTTCGATCAGCACATCCGTTTCATTTTCCAGAAACGCGCGCGCAATTGCGTGGTGCATCGGCGTAGGAACGGCGATGCTTACGGCATCCACCTTTCCGAAAAGCTCCCGATAGTCGGTATAGGCCCGGGTGGCGTTTTTGTGTGCAACCGCCACGGCCTGCTTTTCATCGACATCTACGACGCCGACAAGCTCCACGTTTTCCAACGATGCGTATTTTTCAGCGTGCCAGCGACCCAGATGTCCGACGCCTACGACGCCCGCCCGAATCGTCTCCCGGGATACAGTATCCGTCATGCTTCCTCCCCGCCATCCATTTCTTCGCCGGTATAGGCGACAATGGCGATTTTGTACCGGTCAGCCTGTTCAATCATCGCCTCCCGGTCAAAAACCACCGATTTTTCGGCTTCCACCGCAAGAGCCCGGAGTCCGGCACGCTGCATGGTTTCAACGGTCTGCGCGCCCACCGCCGGCACATCAAACCGGAAATCCTGAATGGGTTTGCACACCTTTACCAGAACGGCATTGCCGGCCGATAGCTTCCCGCCACGAACAATAGTGCTGTCCGTGCCGTCAACGGCCTCCACTGCCAGGACCATTCCGTTTCCCACCACCACGCACTGGCCGATATCTAGCCGCCCGATCTCCCGCGCCATCCGCCATCCCAGCCGGAGGTCGGCGAACTCCCGGCGGGACGGCTGTCTGCGCGTCCAGCACCCCCACGGCGAAAGCAGCTCCGGCAGCAAAAAAGTGGACGGCCGGATCCGGATGCCCGCCTTGTCCAGAGTATCCGCAACCACGCGCAGCACCCGGTCGTCATGGGTATTTTTGCGCATTTTTCCGTACATGGCCAGGGCTTTGAAGTCCGGCCGGATCTCCGCAACCGATGCGGGCTTTTGAATCGCTCCCACCATGACGGCTTCTGTGATGGAGCGTTTTTTGAAAAAATCGATCAACCGGCCCACCTGCCCCATGTACAGGGTCTCCATGCCGGCCACGTGGCTTGCCAGGAGTTGGTCGGTTTGCTTGTGAAAGCCGACGGCATGGACTTCGTATCCGTTTTTTGACGCCTTCCTCGCGAACAATACGGGAAACGGCCCCCCACCGGCAATCAATCCGATCCGTTTATGCGGCCTGTCCATAAGCTGCCACGCGCGTCTACCGGGTGATACCCCGCTGGGTGTTTTTAATGAAGCTGACCAGGTTTTTGACCTCCGGAAGATTTTCAACCTCCGCCAAAACCCGCTCCACGGCCTCGTTAACCGTCAGCCCGATCCGGAAAATGATCCGGTAGGCTCTTTTCAGTTCTGCGATGGTATGCTCTGAAAACTGGTGACGCCGCATCCCGACCTTGTTGAGCCCGTGGAGGGTTGCCCGGTCGCCGGCCGCAATCACGTATGGGGGGATATCTTTCGATAACGCGGACTTGCCCCCAATGTAGGCGTATTCGCCCACCCGTACGAACTGGTGAATGGCCACCAGCCCACCGATGATCACGTGGTCCCCGATGACGATGTGCCCCGCCAAGGTGGCGTTGTTGGCCATGATCACCCCTTTTCCGGTCTTGCAGTCATGGGCGATGTGGGTGTAGGCCATAAGGAAGTTGTCCTCGCCCACCTCGGTGACCCCGCCGCCGAACTCCGTACCGCGGTTCAGGGTTGCAAACTCCCGGATTATGGTGTTGCGTCCGATTTTCAGGTAGGTGGTCTCCCCCTTGAAACGGACCGCCTGGGGAACCGTGCCCACGGATGCATACTGGAATATCTGGCACCCCGGGCCGATGTCCGTAAAGGAATCAATGGTCACATGGGACCCGATCCGGGTTCCGGATGCGATATAGACATTTTTATTGATAATGGAATACGGCCCCACCGAAACGTTTTCGTCTATCTCTGCCTTGGGGTCTATAATTGCAGTCGGGTGAATCATCGTTCTCCTCCGATGAGGGCCATGAAGCGGGCTTCGGCCACACGCTCCCCATCCACCTTGGTTTGGGCGTTCATCTGGATTCCTCTGGTATGGACCCGCATCACCTCGACCTCGAAGGTCATCTGGTCCCCGGGAATCACGGACTTGCGGAACCGTGCCTTGTCGATACCTGAAAAACACACATCACCGTGCCGCTGTACAGGAAGCGTCTCTGCCAGCAGAAGCGCTCCGGCCTGCACCATTCCCTCCATAATCAGCACGCCCGGCATGACCGGTTTGCCGGGAAGATGACCGGTGAAAAACGGTTCGTTGATCGTAACGTTTTTCAATGCACGGATACGAACCTCCGGGATCACCTCCAGCACCCTGTCCACGAGCAAAAAAGGATACCGGTGCGGCAGAATCCGGCATATGGCATCAATATTATAGCTTTTGGTCATGTTCTTTTCCCGTAGTCCAACCGCGCATCACCTGAAAAGGCATATTTACCGGCCTGTTTCGGAATCATCAGTTCTTCCGGCCGCCTGCTCCAGGCTGCGAAGTCGTTTTTCCATCTCCTGAACCTGTTTTGCCAGCCCGGGGAGCCTGGGAATGGCTCGCTGCACCCTGAGCCACAGCCGGTGATCCATATCCGGCGTACCCGAAACCACCCGCCCGGAATCAACATTCCGGACCACGCCCGCACGCGGGCCGATGATTGCGTCATCGCCGATTACAAGATGACCGGCGATGCCGGCCTGCCCGGCAATGGTGACACGGTTTCCGATCTGCACGCTTCCCGCAATGCCTGCCTGCGCCACGATCAGACTATGATCGCCGACGCTCACATTGTGGGCGATATGGACCATGTTGTCCGTTTTTACGCCGCACCCGATGCGCGTGGAACCGAACGTGGCCCGGTCGATGGTATTGCATGCGCCGATTTCAGTATCATCACCAATCTCAACGATGCCGGTCTGGGGAATTTTGTAATGCGCCTCCCCCTCGGGCGTAAACCCGAAACCGTCGCTTCCGATGACCGTACCCGCATGAATGATCACACGGCTGCCGATTATGCATCCGTCCATCACGGTCACGTTCGGCATGATCTCGGTGTCGCTGCCGATGGAAACGTCATCGCCCACAAACGCGCCCGGATAGATGACGACCCGATCGCCCAGAACGGCACGGTTTCCCACAAAGGCATTGGGCCCCACGACGGTTTCGGATCCGATGGATACGCCACGGCCGATAGCGGCTTCCGGACTGATCCCGGCAAACGGACGTTTTCTGGGATGAAACATAGCCATGATTTTTGCAAAAGCGAGCCGGGGCCGCTCATGGCGGATCCACACGGGAACCGTTTTTCCATCAAAGCGTTTTTCAAAACTTTTGGGAAC
>SLPT01000363.1 GCA_007131845.1 Desulfobacteraceae bacterium
ATCCAGACCATGTACACCGCGGATGCCGCATCCGCACCGGGAAGCATCACCCAGGTTCGGGAAGCCACCATGAAGCTCATGGCCATGGCCAAGCATTCCGGGGTGCCGGTGTTTCTTGTCGGGCACGTGACCAAGGACGGGGCCATCGCAGGACCGCGCATCATGGAGCACATGGTGGACACGGTGCTGTATTTCGAGGGGGACCGCAACCATGGTTTTCGCATCCTGCGCGCGGTGAAAAACCGCTTCGGGTCCACCAACGAAATCGGCGTGTTCGAGATGAAGGAGGCAGGCCTGGCCGAGGTGGCCAACCCGAGTGAAGCGTTTTTATCGGAGCGCGCGAAAAACGCGCCCGGATCCGTGGTGACCGCCTGCATGGAGGGAAGCCGGCCGATTATGGTGGAACTCCAGGCACTGTTGTCCACCACCGGGTACGGCACCCCCCGGCGCACCGTGCTGGGGCTCGATCACAACCGGGTTTCCCTTCTCATGGCCGTGCTGGAAAAGAAGCTGGGCCTCAATGTGGCCGGGCTGGATTTGTTTATGAACGTGGCCGGCGGGGTGAAGATATCCGAGCCGGCAGTCGATCTGGGCATTGTTTCGGCGGTGGCTTCAAGCTTTCTCGACCGGCCCGTTCCCGAGGGGATGCTTCTGCTGGGAGAAGTGGGGCTGACCGGCGAGATCCGGGGGATATCCCATCTGCCCGCCCGGATCGCTGAGATCGGCAAGATGGGTTTTTCCCGCTGCATCGTGCCGGTCAACAGCAAAAAGCAGGTGCCCCGCAGCGAAGGGGTGGAACTGATCGGCATCCGCCGGATAGGCGAAGTCATGGAGATATTGTTTCAGTGAAGAAAAAGCGGAAAACAGACCGGAGCCGGCCGGACCATTATGCGAAAAAGGCAAAAAAAGAGCACTTTCCCGCACGGTCCGTATACAAGCTGGAAGAGATCCAGAAAAAGTTTCGCGTCATCCGGCCGAAAGACCGGGTGCTGGATCTGGGGTGTGCGCCGGGGTCGTGGCTGAAATACGCCGCGGATATCGCCGGGGCCGGGGGTAGGGTCGTCGGTGTGGACCTCAAGGATGTGGATAACAGGGGGCTTCCGGAAAACGTTAAGTTTTGCAAAGGCGACATCCTGAGCCTGGCGGAAGAATTCTCCGCAGAGCTGACCGGAGAGCTGGCCGAAGCCGGTTCGCAATGGCAGGCCGGTGAGCCTGACATAGAAGTCGTCGATGAGCCGGGCGGCGGGCCGGAAGATGGTGAAAGCGATGCCGCACGCGCCGCCGCGCTTCGGGAGGCGGTGGACGGCGAATACGATGTGGTTTTGAGCGATATGGCGCCCAATACCACGGGTATCCGCAGCGTGGATGCGGCACGCTCGTTCGTGCTGGCGGAAGCGGCCCTGCGGATTGCGGACCGGATGCTGGCCCCTGGCGGCAGCTTCGTGGTGAAGATATTCCAGGGCGACGATTTCGACGGGTTTATCCGGACGGTCAAGGAGCAGTATCGTTCCCGAAAAATATACAAACCGCAGAGTACCCGGAAAGAAAGCAAGGAAATATATGTTATCGGCATAGGAAAGAAGGAGAAAGGATAAAAGTAAAATGGCCGGACACAGCAAATGGGCGAATATAAAGCATAAGAAGGGCGCGGAAGATGCCAAGCGGGGACGGATTTTCACCCGCCTGGTCAAGGAGATCATTGTGGCCGCAAGGATGGGCGGCGGAGACCCGGACGCCAACCCCCGGCTCCGCACCGTTATTCAGACGGCAAAGCAGAACAACCTTCCCAAGGAGAATCTGGAGCGGGCCATCAAGAAGGGGACCGGCGAACTCGAAGGGGTGAATTACGACGAAGTGACCTACGAGGGATACGGCCCCGGCGGGGCCGCGGTTTTCGTGGAATCTCTCACGGACAAGAAGAACCGGACCGTTGCGGACGTCCGTCACCTGTTCAGCAAGTATGGCGGGAACCTCGGGGAGAATGGCTGCGTGTCGTGGATGTTCGACAAGAAGGGCTGGATTTCCGTGAAAAAGGCGGACGTGGATGAAGACGTTTTGATGGAAACCGCCATCGACGCCGGTGCCGAAGATATCCGGGATGAAGGCGATGACGTCTTCGAGGTGATCACCCCGCCGGAAGCCTACGAGAACGTGTCCAACGCCCTGACCGATGCCGGCATACCGTTCGGGGACGCCGAGGTGACCATGCTGCCGCAGGCCATGGTCAGCCTCACCGGGACGGATGCGGAGAAGATGTACAAGCTGATGAATGCCCTGGACGACCATGACGACGTGCAGAAGGTGCATACCAATGCCGACATACCGGATGAGGTGATCGATGCGATTGCCGGTTGAGGCTGCAAGGGAAGGGGAGGGCCGCTTCGGCCCCCCCATCGCGCACGTTTTGTCACTGTTTTAGTTGCTGGCGGCCCGGGCCGTTTGGGCTTCGCTGTGGAATTCGACGCCGTCGCCCCCGGCATCCACGACAATGGTATCGCCCTCGGCGAACCGGCCTTCGAGCAGCTTCGTGGAAAGCGGGTTTTCAATGAGCTGCTGGATGGTCCGCTTGAGCGGACGGGCGCCGTATACCGGGTCAAAGCCCCGGCTGGCCAGCAGTTCCTTGGTTGCGTCGGTCAGGACGATCGCCATATTCTTGTCCGCAAGCCGTTTCTGGAGGTACGTGAACTGGATTTCCACGATTTGTTTCAAGTCCTCCTGGCTCAGGTTGTGGAAGATGATGTTCTCGTCGATCCGGTTTAAAAACTCCGGCTTGAACGTGCTCCTGAGCGTCTCCATGACCCGTTTTTCCATCTCCTCGCGTCTCGATTCGCCCATATCCTGGATGAACTGGCTGCCCACGTTGGAGGTCATGATGATCATGGTGTTGCGGAAATCCACCGTCTTTCCCTGTCCGTCGGTCAGCCGGCCGTCATCGAGTATCTGGAGCAGCACATTGAAAACATCCGGATGCGCCTTTTCGATCTCGTCGAAAAGAATCACGGAGTAGGGCCGGCGCCGCACCGCCTCGGTGAGGTAGCCGCCTTCCTCGTAGCCTACGTATCCGGGCGGGGCACCGATCATCCGGGCCACGGCGTGTTTTTCCATGTATTCGGACATGTCGATCCGGATGATGGCCTGCTCGTCGTCGTAGAGAAACGCCGCTAAGGCCTTGGCCAGCTCGGTTTTTCCCACGCCGGTGGGCCCCGTGAAGATAAACGACCCGATGGGCCGGTTGGGGTCCTGGAGCCCGGAACGGGCGCGCCGGACCGCGTTGGACACGGCGATCACGGCCTCTTCCTGGCCGACGACCCGGTGCCGGATGCGCTCTTCCATGGCCAGAAGCTTTTCCCGCTCACTTTCGAGCATCTTGGACACGGGAATGCCCGTCCACTTGGAGACGATGTAGGCGATGTCCTCGGCGTCAACCTCTTCGCGCAGCATCCTGCGGCTTTTCTGGAGTTCCTCCATCTTCCCGTTGGCCTCGTCGAGCTTGCGGCGGATTTCCTCGCGCTTTCCGTAGCGAAGCTCCGCCACTTTCTCCAGGTTGCCCTCGCGCTCGGCCTTTTGTTCCTCGGTGCCGATGCGGTCGAGCTCGGTTTTCAGGTTCCGGATGTTCTGGATCACTTCCTTTTCATGCTGCCACTGGGCGTTCATCCGGTTGAATTCTTCCTTCAGGGATTCGAGCTGGCCGTTGATCTTTTCCAGGCGGTCGATGCTGGCCGCGTCCGTATCCTTCTTGAGCGCTTCACGCTCGATTTCGAGCTGGGTGATCCGCCGCTGGATCTCGTCGATTTCGGCCGGCTTGGAGTCGATCTCGATCCGGAGCCGCGATGCGCTCTCATCGATCAGGTCGATGGCCTTGTCCGGCAGAAACCGGTCCGTGATGTAGCGCTCCGAGAGCGTTGCCGCGGCCACGATGGCCGAATCCCGCACCTTGACGCCGTGGTGCACCTCGTATTTCTGCTTGAGCCCCCGAAGGATGGAGATCGTGTCCTCCACGGACGGCTCGCTCGCCATCACGGGCTGGAAGCGCCGCTCCAGAGCCGCGTCCTTTTCGATGTGTTTCCGGTATTCGCTGATGGTGGTGGCGCCCACGCACCGAAGCGTGCCGCGCGCCAGCGCGGGTTTGAGCATGTTGGAAGCATCCATGGCGCCTTCGGCCGCACCTGCGCCCACCAGCGTGTGCAGCTCGTCGATGAACAGGATGATCTGGCCTTCGGCCTGCTCCACTTCCTTCAACAGCGCCTTGAGGCGGTCTTCGAACTCGCCGCGGTACTTGGCCCCGGCGATGAGCGCGCCCATGTCCAGGGCCACGATCCGTCGGTCCTTGAGGCTTTCGGGCACGTCGCCTTCCACCACCCGCTGGGCCAGACCCTCCACGATGGCGGTTTTACCCACGCCCGGCTCGCCAATCAACACGGGGTTGTTCTTGGTCCTGCGGGACAGCACCTGGGCGATGCGCCGGATTTCCTCGTCCCGGCCGATCACCGGGTCGAGCTTGCCCAGCCGCGCCTGCTCGGTCAGATCCCGGGCATATTTTTCGAGCGCCTGGTATTTGTCTTCCGGGTTCTGGTCGCAGATGGTCTGGTTGCCCCGGATCTCCATGAGCACGCGGAGCACGGAATCCTTTTCAACGCCGTTTTTGGAGAAGATTTTCGCGAGATCCCCATCCTTGTCATCGAGCATGGATAAAAAGATGTGCTCGATGCTGACGTACTGGTCCTTCATGTTGGACGCGATGGAAAAGGCTCCGTCCAGCATGTTGGCGCTCTTTTTGGATAAACCGACATCGGTTGCCCCGGAACCTTCCACCCGGGGGAGCCGCTCGATCGCTGCCTTGACATCCGAGGTTACCCGGCTGGTGTCCACGCCGATTTTTTTCAAAACCGACACAACGATCCCCTGGGGATCGTCCAGCATCGATTCCAGGAAATGAACCGGCTCGATCTGCTGGTGTTTGTACCGGGTCGCCCGGGTATGCGCCTCCTGGATCAGCTCCTGGGATTTTATTGTAAATTTGTCGAATCGCATGGGTGACTCTCCTTTGTCGCTATGGTCTTTGCGGGGATCTGTACTGAAGCCCGCTTTTTTTGTATCATGAGTTATTTTAGAATTTTATATGGAAGAAAATAACCACGTATCCATCAATGTCAACGGGAGAAAAACGGTCAACGGGAGAAAAATTAAAATCCAGGCAGAGAGATTTTCAGATCGCGATGCTCAATACGCGTGGAAACCGGGCGGAAGATCGAAGCGGAGGCTTTCGTAGAGTACCACGGCCACGGCGCTCGACAGGTTGAGGCTCCGGATGTGGGCGGTAATGGGGATGTGGTAGGTGTTTTCGAAGGAATAGCGGTCCAGCACGGATGCGGGCAGCCCGGCGGTTTCCGAGCCGAAAACCAGGAAAAGCCGTTTTTGCCGGGGGATTTCCCGGAAACTGCGGCGGCCGGATTTGCTTAAAAGCACCATTTCTTCGGGGGTCGTTTCCATACGGCTGCAAAAATCGTCAAAATCATCCCACAGGAAGGGATCGACCTTGTTCCAGTAGTCGAGGCCGGCCCGCCGCACCATCCGGTCATCGAGAGAAAAACCCAGGGGTTTGATCAGGTGGAGGCGTGCACCGGTGCCCAGGCAGGTCCTGCCGATATTCCCGGTGTTCCAGTGGATCTC
>SLPT01000118.1 GCA_007131845.1 Desulfobacteraceae bacterium
ATCCGGTGGCACCACGATCCGGCAAACGCGCCGGGAGAATATCGGGGGCTCGTCCGCATCATCCGGCTGGCCGACCGGATCGCCAATGCAGGCCGTCTGGGAGACGGCGGCAACGGATGTATTCCGGAAATTACGGACGTGGCGCAGGAATTTGACCTCGACGAGCAACTTCTGCTACAAGTGGTGGAGTCCGTCCGGGTGGAGGCGGAGAAATCGACGCTGCTGATGTCTTTTTTGAAATAAGAGGCAGGCCTCCACCGAATCGATTGCCCAACAGCGGTGATTTTTAATGGATCTTCATTATTCAGAAACCTTAACGGAAATTGCCATCGATAACTACAGTTTCAAGGTGACCTGGTCTGCCGCCATGGAGAACTGCTGTATTCTGTGGATACAGGATACCGATACCATGGACCAGTTCGAGGCCCTGGGGCGTTTCAGCCAGTTCGATAAACGCAATATTCTTGATTTCGTTGTCCGTTACGTTACGAATCATTCGCTCCGGGAAAAGATCAGCAAGCGTCGCTTCTCCCTGTATGTGGAAGGCTTGTCGCCGACGTTCTTCGAGGAGATACAGCGCCTGGAGTACAAGGAAAAGGTCAAGGCGCTGGATAACCTGTTCAACCTGGATTCTATCATTGACGAGGCGGCGGACCTGCGGTGGAAATGGGGCATGATGGCCAAGAAGTTTCATCCCGACGCAGGCGGCAGCAACGATGCCATGGCCCTGATTAACGAGGGGTATGAATTACTGAAATCCAAGAAAAAGTGACCGGTAGGTCCAATGGGCAAGATCGCCGTAAAAAATATTACGCCCGGAATGGTGTTGTCCGGGGATGTCAAGGATTCCCAGGGGCGTCTGCTGGCTCCGGCCGGTCAGGAAGTAAGCCGCAAGCTGATCCGGATTTTCAAGATCTGGGGGATCGGCGAGATACCGGTGCGCCCGGATGCGGAAGATGATCCGGGCAAGGCGGAAGAACGGGCCATTCCCAAAGAGATCCGGGAGAAAGCCGATGAAATTACCCGTTACCGCTTTCAGTACAATGATCTCAACGATCCGTTCATTTACGAACTGTTCCGGGCAAGCTACCTGGAAAAAGCTCGGAAAATAAATAAAAACCGGGATGCACAGGATATCTCGCTCCCGGAGCCGGACGAAGCCGATGCGCCGCAAGACGGAAGGAGAAGGAAAAACCGGAAACTCGATGCCGCAGACCTGATTCACAAGACCATCCGCCTGGGAACCATCCCGGATATCTATTACAAGACCATTGCAGCCATCAACAACCCGGACGCATCCCTGGATGATATCGCGGGAATCGTCAGCAAGGATATGACCCTTTCCGCGAAGGTGCTGCAGCTGGTCAACAGCAGTTTCTACAGTCTCCGGCAGAAGGTCGACACGCTTACATGGGCCCTGGCCCTGATCGGAACCAACCAGTTGATGACCATCGTCTCCGGGGTATCCGCGGTATCGTTTTTCAAAAAAATTCCTTCCCGGTTCATCAATATGGTTTCCTTCTGGGAGCATTCCATTGCATGCGGCACCGCCGCACGCCTTTTGTCCAGCTACTTTCCGGGACGGATCGAACAGGAGCGCTTCTTCGTGGCAGGCCTTCTCCATGATATCGGCCGGTTGATCATGGTGCAGAACCTGTCGGGCGAATATTACGAACTGTTCCGGGACGCGCGTTCCGAAGAGATTTTTTTGTTTGCGGCCGAGGCACAGCGCTTCGGCCTGGATCACTCGGAGATCGGGGCGCAGCTCGCCTCTCTCTGGAATCTGCCGGAAAGCCTGTGCCAGATGATCCGGTGTCATCATTTTCCGGGCCATGCGGGCGTGTTTCACGAAAATGCCATTATCAATCTGGCCGATATTATTGTCAATGCGCTGGAAACCGGAAACAGCGGCGAGTTTTTCGTTCCGGTAATCGAGCCTGGCATTACCCGGGAACTCGGGCTGGACCGACACATAATCCTGCCGGTAGTCAGCGAGATCGACTACCAGCTCGCCGATATATTCGAGATCATTTATGGAACCGTTGAATAGGAATACTTTGAAGAAGATTCCCGACAATCCGCCGGAAGCAGGATTGGAATCCCGGACGGACACCAGTGCTGCAAACACCCCGGACAACAACCCGGATATCGACCAGGTGCAGCGACTCGAGGAGATCGCCCGGCACTCCATGGAAGCCCTCGAGCTGTGCGCTTCCATGGGAGACTATCAGAGTTCTCTTACCAAGTTCAGAAACCGGAAGGACATATTCGAGCGGGCGGTGCAGGGCCTGCGCCAGGTCGTTCCCATTGCCTTTTATGCTTTCTACTCTGTCAACACGAGCGATCTCGATATAGTACCCGAGCATACCGACCGGCCGGAAAGGCAGGATTATATTGGGGGAGTCGTTGATTTTCTTATCGAAAAGAATGTCGTAGCCCGTGCGTTTCGGGAAAAGCGAACGCTCGTATCCCGAACGGCGGACCGGAAATACCATCTGCTGATCCATGAGCTGACCACCACCTCCCGGCCGTACGGGCTTTTCATCTGTTTTCTGGAAAGCACCCCGCCCCGGATGAGCATTGTCGACAAGATAACGACCATTGTGACCAAGTCCGCTTGCTACGCTTTGGAAAATTTTGATCTCTATCACCTGATTGATCAGAAAAATGCGGAGCTGACCGACAAGAACCTGCGGCTTTCCCAATCGGAGGTTATTTATCGAAACACCTTTGAAAACACGGGAAATCCCACGGTCATTACGGATAAAAACGGGATGATCCTGTTTGCCAACAGCCGGTTCGTATCGTTTTCGGGATGGGAAAGAAGTCGCCTGGCGGGCGGAAAGAAGTTTACCGACTTCATCATACGCTCCGGCCGGTTCGATTTCCGGGTTCTTTTGGAGGAGGCCGGCCACGACAACCCGGCCGATCCCACATCCTATGTTCTCGAAACCGGCTATGCCGAAAAAAAGATGGTGTTTCTCAGCATTTCTCCTTTGGGTATTGACGATCGTCACATCATATCCATCACCGATGTCACCACCATCAAGGAAGCGGAAAAAAAGCTCCAGCACCAGGCGCTTCATGATCCGCTGACCGGTCTGCCCAACCGGACCTTGCTTCAGGACCGGCTGCGCCAGGCGGTGAAGAAGAAGCGGCGGAACAAAAAAAAGGATTATGCCCTGATCTTTATCGATCTTGACCGCTTCAAGTCCGTCAATGACACCTTGGGGCACGCCGCCGGCGACGAGCTTCTCATCGAAACGGCAACGCGGCTTCAGGAGGCCCTTCGGGATGTGGATACCGTTTCACGCTTTGGGGGCGATGAGTTCGTGATTCTTTTGGAGGGAATCAGCGATAAGAAGGATTGCGACGCGTTGGCTCGCCGGATACTCGAGAGATTTACAATCCCGGTAAGCATCGGCGACAAGGAGCTGTTCATCAACATGAGTTTGGGGATTCTGATCTCCAGCCACCAGGACGTATCCGAGGCCGACGTGATCCGGCTTGCGGACATGAGCATGTATGAAGCCAAAAAAAGGGGTCAGAACCGGATCGTTTATTCCCACGAAATCGAGGATGGGGAGATCGAGCAGCGGCTTTACCTGGAAAACGAGCTTCAGAAGGGAATCCGGGAAGACGCATTTTTCATCCAGTACCAACCCCTGATCCGGCTCGATACCAACGAACTTTTCGGCGTGGAGGCGCTTGTCCGCTGGCGCCATCCGAAGCTGGGCATCATACCGCCCAACACGTTTATCCCCATTGCCGAGGAGTCCGGATTGATCATTCCCCTGGGGAGAAAAATTCTCGAGCTGGCGTTTACGGATTTTGCCGGATGGGTGAGCCGGTTTGGCCCGAAAGGCCTTCGCCTTTCCATCAACCTGTCGGTCAGGCAGATCCTGCATGCGGACATTGTCGCCGACATCCGGGATGCGGCAAAAAAATGCGGCCTTTTAACGGAGCACCTGTGCATCGAGATCACGGAGAGTCTTTTCATCGATGATACCCGGCAGGTTGCCGACACGATCAGCCGTCTGAAGGAGATGGGGATTTCGATTTCCATCGACGATTTCGGCACCGGTTATTCCTCGCTTAAATACCTCAACCAGTTTTCCATCGACATGGTCAAGATCGACCGGTTGCTGATCAACAATATCACGGAGAACAAGACCAATTTCAATATCGTGGCCTCCATGCTCCAGCTTTGTGAAACCCTGAACCTGGAGGTCATGGCGGAAGGCATTGAGGACTTGCGGCAGCTTGAAGAGCTTATCGCCATGAAATGCCATCTCGGCCAGGGATATTACTTCTCCCCGCCTCAGGACAAGGCTGCCATCGAGCAATATATTGCCGGCGGTAATCTGCCCGGTCTCTGATTCTGAAGATAGGTCCGGTATAAAGATTTGCCCTGCGGCGGTCGATACGTGAAATATACGGGAAAAACGTCTATAGTGCCCGAACGAAAATCAGGATTTTTCGTCAAGGTCAAATTTGATAAGCCTGTAAAGTCTTTTTTACAGGCAGTGTTAAGTGATTAAGTTTTAAGTAAAAGCAAGAAGTTATTTTTTTATTGTTTGGCGATTGTACCCGTTTCAGGACTTTTTACGAAGCCGTCAAATTTAAGCCGGACGCGGAGATTGGCGAAAAAGACGGTTTTCGTTCAGGCACACCTATCCGTTAAGCAGGGGGTATGGATATTATGCAGGTGCAGCATACAGCCCAATCGCTTTTTACAACCGGCAGCAACAGCGCCCGGCCCGGAGGCAATCACCCCCAGGAAGCGGGCTTTGCAGACGCGCTCGATCGTGCGATGGCCGTAACCAGTGACGCATCGGATAGCAAAAGGATTCATCTGGGAACCGTCACCCGGGAGCGGCCCACCGTCTCCCACCTGCTTGCGGGCCACCCGGAATACGGCTCCCGGTGCTGGGAGATCATCCATTCCGACATCAACCGGGACAAGCCCTGGACCCGGATACCGGCCGGCACGGAGATATACCTGGATCCGGAAACCAAGGAGATTTCATGGGAGAAAGGCGCCGCTACAGCCCGAAACGGCGCGCCTCCGCTTTCCGGCGCATGGAATCCGGCGGGAATCGAAACACCGCCTCCGGTCCGGGATCAGGGGGCTTCCCGGGAGCGCATCGAGGCTTCCATCGACCATGCCGCAGCCCGCTACAATCTTCCCCGGGAATTGATCGCAAGCGTGATCCGGGCGGAATCGAATTTCGATACCGATGCGGTTTCAAGGGCGGGTGCCCAGGGGTTGATGCAGCTCATGCCGGGCACGGCCCGGGAACTGGGTGTGGAAAACCCCTTTGACATTTCCGAAAATATCGATGCCGGGAGCCGCTACCTCAAAAAGATGATCGAATTGTTCGGCGGAAGCCTCGAAAAGGCTCTGGCCGCCTACAACGCCGGCCCCGGCGCGGTCCGCCGCTTCAACGGCAACGTCCCCTACCAGGAAACCCGCCAGTACGTCAGCCGGGTGCTGTCCTTCATGGAATAAATCCCAAAACCATCGGATCATTTTGGAGGGTCGGGCGATTACCCCCTCGCAACTGGGATGGGCCGTTGCCAGCTTCTACGGCTCGATAAGCCGCCCCCTGAAAACTCGCTTCGCTCGGACATTCAGGGTGCCTGGCTTATCTTCGCCCC
>SLPT01000310.1 GCA_007131845.1 Desulfobacteraceae bacterium
ACCGGCGTCGGTTCATCCGTTGCCCGCCAGGCCCTGGAGCACGGGCAGATCGATTTGTATTTCGAGTATACCGGCACCGCCTATACGGTTTTTCATAACCAGGACGATGCGGATATCATGAGCGACGCGGACAAGGTCTACGAGTGGGTAAAGGATGCGGACGAGCAGAAAGACCTGGTATGGCTCGATCCCCTGAAATTCAACAATACCTATACCCTGCTCATGCGGGAGCAGGATGCCGAAGAGCTGGGGATCGTCTCTATCAGTGACCTTTCCGGGTTTATGAAGGAGAACCCGGGCAGGTTGACCATCGGCGTCAACGCGGAATTCTGGGAGCGGCCGGACGGTTTCAGGCCCCTGATGGAGCTCTACGATTTCACGGTTCCCCACAGAAGAATCCGGCGTATGGACTCGGGGCTGGTTTATTCGGCTCTCAGGGACGAAAGCGTGGATGTGTCCATGGGGTTTGCCACGGACGGCCGGATCGCGGCGTTCGGCTTTATCGTCCTGGAAGACGACCTGAATTATTTTCCGACCTATAACCCCGCGCCGGTCGTTTACCGGGAAACCCTGGAAGCCTACCCGGAGCTCCGGGACATCTTCAAACCCCTGGCTGAAAAACTGACCACAGCGGAAATGCAGAAATTAAATGCCCGGGTGGACCTGGAAAACGTAAACGAGGAAAGGGTTGTCCGGCAATGGCTGGAAGAAAACGATTTGCTCTGATGCTTGCAGGATGATAGACGGACAAAAGCCGGAGAAACGTTTTCTTCGGCTTTTGTTTGTGAGCGGGTTTTTCACGGCAATTTCCTGAAAGGGTATTCATGTGCGGAATTGTGGCCTATTTCGGCGGGGCTGAAAATCCCCTGGCCCGAATACTGACCGGGATGTGGTCGATTATCTACAGGGCCCCGGATTCCACGGGCGTGGCCATGTTCGGTGACGAAACCACCCCGGTTCGTACCCGAAAGTCCCTCGGTTCGGTTGCGGACCTGGTGGAGGTGCTCTACGCTCGGCCGATGACCCTGCGCAGCGGGACGGATCTTCTTGGAATGCTTTCCGATCAATCGGATGAGGATGAAGAATTCCGGGAGGCCCGGAAAAGGCTTCTCCGGCTGGAGGGTTTTTTGCCGGAAAAAGCGGCCGGGGCGGTTGCCCGCGAAAGAGAGGTGTATCTTACCTGGGGAGAGTTGAGCGATCCGGGGCGCAGCCGGTTTCTCGACCCCGGGACGCCCGGGCGCCCGGGCGCCGTGCATAAAATCATGGTGCATTCCCGCAGAGATCTGCAGCGCACAATCGAAAATCTGATGTTTTGGAATGATCTTCCGCCCCTTGTGGTCCGCTCCGTATTTCACAATTTCTTGTCCCGGAAAATGGATGAGATGTCCCGGCTGGAGGAACTACCCGTTGACCCTTCCGAGGTGGTGAGTGAATTCGACCGCCTGTTCGAATCCATTACCGACTATGAGGGCGCGCCCCGGGCCCAAACCGACGAGCAGGCCCCGGATCAGCCCGGGGGGGAACGGTTCCGGCCCGCCGCCAGGCGATACCTGTGGGGGATCCTGCTTAAAAATCCCATCGATCTCCCCGTGGACTACGATCCGGACGGCGTTCGCAGGTTGTTTTGCTGCCTTGACAGCCTGGTGATCAGCCGGGTTTCGTCCCATCCGGATCTTGACGAACGGCTGCACCGGGAAATGACCGAGCTGTTTCACCAGGCGGGCCGGAACGTGCCGGCGCCCTGGCAGACGCTTTACAGGGCAGAAAGGGCGCTGAATGTGTATGGCATGGCCGCAGCCGCCGTATACAGGGTGCTGCTCCGGGAAACAGCCGGCGCAGCAGGCGTTCTGAATGAGCCGGAAGTACCCGGGAGAACCGACTCCAAACATCTTGCAATGCTGGTTCAGCCGGTTGTGGCCCACGGGCGATGGGCGCTGCAATCCCAGGTGACACTCCGCAACACGCATCCCTTTGTGGATCAGCAGCGTCTGCGGTGCGCTTGCATCAACGGGCAGTTCAGTTCCGAGGTGGAAGGGCGGGTGCACCGATTTTTGACGAAGGTGGCCGGTGTTTCGCTCAGAAGTGAGAATTCCACCGAGTATTTTTCCCAGTTGTGGGGATACTATGCACGGATCCTGTGGGAGGAGAAAAACCGCAATGAGTCGATCCGCCAGCAGGTAAGCCTTGGTCTCGACGACCTGGCGGCCGGGAGTCACAACATCGACTACCAGGTTTTCTATCGCCTGCGCGAGGCCGGGATAGAGGAAATTGAAGAGATGGCCTTTATCCGGGCCATGCAGATCATGATTCAGGACGGCGGCCAGGTGGCCGTGGCGGGCATGAGCCAGCTTTCCCCCCACCGATTGTATGCAGCCAGCCACAACCGTCCCCTGTTTATCGTGCGGCGCAGGCGCACGGGCGGAATTATGCTGGTATCGGACGTGAACGCCGCCTTGGGTCTTTTTTCCCAGCGGCAGATCCAGAAATCGGCCAGAAAGCTTCAAAACGATCATCCGGCAAAGGATCTGCTGCTCAAGCAATTCGAGGTCATCGTGACCCCGCTGCAGGGGGAGGAGCTCTTTGTCCGCATGGACAACCGGCGGATGGCCGACGGCATTCACTACAGGGTTCGCATCACGGATTTCCAGGGCCGGGAGCAGTCCGATATCGAACCGTTTCTGACCCGCCTCTCACCGGTCCAGATCAAACGAAGTCTCAACCGGACGTTTTACGAGACCCATCTCCGGGAAATTCCCGAACTAATCGGGGATCTTCTGGAAACCTACCTTCCGGCCGGGGAAGCGCCCGATATCGTGCGCTTCGGCGTCAACCGGCGCCTGCTGCACCGCCGGTTCGGCACCGGGCTGAGTTCTCTCAGCCGCTTGTTTCTGGTGGGCATGGGTTCTTCCTACCATGTGGCGGGTATGGCCAAGAGCATGGTCCGGTCGCTCGTTCCGGGGCTGCCGGTTGTGGTGGCAAGCCCCGTTGAGGTGGATGACATCGCCCGGACCATGAACCCGGACCGGGATCTTGTCGTCTGTGCGAGCTGGTCCGGCACCACCGCTGACATGGTTCAGTTCGCCAAGGACCTTCATGCGCAAAACGTCGTGGCCGTGGGCGTCACGGAAAAACCCTTTTCAGATATGGCCTTGGTGCTCCAGAAAAGCGGTGGCGTAATACCTGTGCACAGCGGAGAGGAAGTCACGGTTTCAGCGGTCAAAAGCATGCTTTGCATGCTCTTTGGCCTGGAGAGCTTCTGCCTGGCCTTGCTGGCCGAGTTGGGGCACAGGGAAAAGGCCTTGTTTCTGGCTTCCCGGATGCATTCGCTGCCGGAAAAAATCCGGCAAGTACTTGAGGACGAAGCACTGCGCAACTGGAGCAGGCGGCAGAGCGAGGCCCATAACCACAGTATCTGTCACCTGGTTCTCGATACCCGCCATTCCTTGGGGACGGGACCGGAAATTGCGCTCAAGCTGGAAGAAAATTCCTGGTACTCCATGGGGAAGACCTTCGATTTCCGGGATGTGGAAGAGGCTGTGCTGGACCGTTGGGATGCCAAAAACCTGGTGCTTGTGAACGCCACCAACATGGTCCGGCTTCAGGAGGCGCTGGCCTGCATGAAGCGTCTGCATGCAGCCGGCGTCGAATACGCCCTGGTCAGCTTCGATCATGAATACCTGGAGCATATGCGGGAACTGGGCGCTCCGGAACCCGCGCTGCTGCCCAAGGTGGACGATATGCTACAGCCGTTCGTGGATCTTGTGTTCTACCTGCAGCTGGGTCTGGATTACGGCATGACCCACGGCCGACTGCCGGGGGAATTTCCCAGAAACCGCGCCAAATCCGTGACCGCGGGGCGCAGCCGGCCCCCGTCTGCAACGGGGCCGGGAAGGGACATTGCGGAGATGGCCCGAAAGAATGAAAATTGGTCGGAGCGGTCGGATTTCAGGGGACTCATCGATGCCCTCGCGGAGCCCTCGGCATGGGAAAACCGCAGGGATGTCAAGGAATGGGAGTCGGCAATCTACCGGGATATGCGGCTGTTGTGCGATATGCTTTTATCCGGGGACGCCCTGGAGCGGCTCATCGAGCCGCCGGACAGGACGTTTTCGGATCTGGCCGGTTTTGTCATGGACCAGTTGTCGGTGGACGGCGAGATCGTTCTGGTTCCCCTGGACAAGGCGGCGGAGGCCGCATCCCGTACGCTGTCGAAGCACTGGGCGATGCTTCTGGAGTGCTTCATCCGGATCGAATCTCCGGCGGCACGGATTCAAACGGCGGGCGGAGACCGTCTGGTTATTCTAATGGCCGTGGAGGAACCGGAGGACTACATCCTGGAAAAGATCCTGCCGGACTTGGAGGACAATTTTCTCTGGCTCGGCCCGCACTTAGAGGAATATTTCGCGCGGGTTTTCACGGGGCAGGGGGGATACGCGCCGCTCCGGCCGGAAGGCCTGCATTGCCGGCAGGACCTTCTGTATGCCGCTGCATCCCTTTTCTTTACCCGGATTCTAAGACAGCGGCGCCCCGAGCGTGCGGAGATTCTGCAGCGGCATTTCGGCATGGCCGGGCTTGCAGTCTCCGCCATGCTGAATGACGAAGCGCTGTATCGGCAGATCGCCGGGGCGGCGGATGCGGACCGGAAATACGGAACGGCCCTGTTCATCGGTCCGGCCACGGGAAACGGCCCGGCATGGGTTCGGCGTTTCGACCGGCACGGCAAAACACTCATGGAGTGTTACGATTTCGGGTTTGCCGCCCACGGACCGCTTGTCACCGTGGACAACCGGGTTGCGGATAAATTCGTATCCCTTACCGGCAGACAGGCGATGGAGGCCGCGCACGGTGCTGAAACGGTCCGCCTCTGGGGAGAGAAATATTTCCCGGGCCGCTCGCTGGAAGAGATCCCGTCGCGTCCCGAAACCTTTTTGGACCGGGCGCCGGTTTCTCCTTTCTATGCCCAGAAGCAGTGGTTTCTGCCCGAACTCCGGGAAGACTATGACTGCTCCAAAGACAATGCCGTGATGATCGATGCCACGTCCGAACGCGCTTTCGGACAGGCCTTAGATGAGTTGGCCACCTTCGGGTGCCGGTTTGCCCGGATGACCGTGATTTCCCAAAAGGCGTTTGCCGCAGGCGGACGCCTGTCCGCTTTCAACCCCCATCCTATCAGCCACCTGCTGCTTCTTCCGGACCTTGGCGAGCCGGTATCGGATTTGCTTCTTCCCTTTGTGCAGACGCTATTGGCGGCGGCCATGGCGGCTGCAACGGGAAAAAACGGTTAAATGTCCTGCAGCCTGGCAGGCTTTGCTTGCTGATATACATCCCCTTTTTGTTTCTTGCCTTGCTTGTTTGTTTGTTATATAGTTTATAATCTGAAACCGACAGCCTGCCTTGGTATACCCGATTCATGTAAACATGCAGGTCTTTCCCCTGAAAAATGAGCGCTTCTAATAATTGACACAATCGTAAAAAGTCGCGATCTGACGGCTTTGTAAAAAGTTAAAGATCAAGGCTTGCGCAATTTCGAAGAATGCAGTGTACCTGGCGTACGTGAAATTCTGAGAAATTGCGCGCAGGCGCAGATATTGGACTTTTACGAAGCCG
>SLPT01000019.1 GCA_007131845.1 Desulfobacteraceae bacterium
GCAATGCCATGGTCGCCCAGGGTGCCGCTCGCGATGACAACGTCGCCGGGCCTGGCATTGCCGGCGGCGACTGAAACACTTTTCGGGATGTAGCCTACGCCCGAGGTGTTTATGAAGAGCTTGTCGGCCGCACCCCGGGGAACCACCTTGGTGTCGCCCGTCACGATGAGAACCCCCGCATTCCGTGCTGCCTCGGCCATGGCTTGCACCACGGCCGCCAAGTCCCTTACCGGAAAGCCCTCCTCGATAATCAGGGCCGCGCTCAGGTAGCGCGGGACGCCCCCGCACATGGCGATATCGTTGACCGTGCCGTTCACGGCCAGATCACCGATGCATCCGCCCGGGAAAAAAATGGGGTCGACCACGAAGGAGTCCGTGGAAAAAGCCATTCGCCCCGCGGGGACGTCGAGGCATGCACCGTCGTCCTGCATCGAGAGAAAGGAATTGTCGAACAGGGGAACGATCAGTTCCGAGATCAGGCGGTTGGACAAAAGACCACCGCTGCCGTGATCGAGAAGTATTCGTTCGTCTTTCATCGGGCTCCTTGGCTGTTGATTAAAAATTGGCGCCTGCTACCTGACAGGGAAAACCTCACAGCCCGCCGCCGTACTGATAATACGCGGCGCAGGTTCCTTCGCTTGACACCATGCAGGGGCCGACCGGGTCGAGCGGCGTGCAGGTGTTGCCGTAGAGAGGGCAGTCCGGCGGGACAGCCTTTCCTACCAAAATATCCCCGCAGGAACATCCGGCGGGTGGCGGCATCGGGGTTGCCCGCACGGAAAAACGACGGAAGGCATCAAAGCTTGAAAACGCTTCCCGGAATGCCATACCCCCGCCCGGGATGACCCCCAGTCCGCGCCACGCCGAATCAGCGGGGTAAAACACCGTATCCATGACTTCCCGTGCGCGCGGGTTTCCGTTATCGGTAACGGCCCGACCGTATGCATTTTCCAGGCCGGGCGAGCCAGCGGCGATCATTTCGGCCAGGCGCAGCAGGGCCGACAGGATATCCACGGGCTCAAACCCGGCGACAACCGAAGGAACACCATAGTTGCGAAAAAAATCTACATAGCCATTCAACCCGATCACCACCGATACATGGCCGGGCAAAAGAAACCCGTCGACTGCCGCATCGTCTTTCGCGGAAAGTGCCTCCAGGGCGGGGGGCACCCGCTTGTGGCTGCATGCGACGCTGAAATTGGATATGTTTTCCTCCGAAGCCGCAATGATCGCTGCCGCCACCGCGGGTGCGGTGGTCTCGAATCCGATTCCGGGAAACACCACCTGCCTGTCCGGGTTGGCCCTGGCGATCGCCAGGGCGTCCGCGGCCGAGTAAACCACCCGGACGTCGCATCCGCGTGATTTCTCGCCCCTCAGGGAGGACCGGGTTCCCGGTACCCGCATCAAATCACCGAAGGTCGCCACGATGGTGTTGTCCATTTCCGCCATCGCAATGATGGCATCGATATCCCCCTGGTCCGTAACGCACACCGGACAGCCGGGGCCGGACACCAGGCGGATGTTTTCGCCCAGCATCGGACGGATGCCGTGCCGGAACACCGACATGGTGTGCGTTCCGCAGACCTCCATGATCCGGATTTTCCGTCCGCAGACCGAGCGGATCCGCTCCGAAAGCCGCCGGCACAAATCCGGATCCCGGTACTGTGCATCAAACGCCAAATTGCAGGCCCTCCTTTTCCCGTGGTTTTACGGAAACATCGCCGCCTGCGTCGCCGGCCGCACCGGTTTTGCCGGAGATAACGGCTGCGGCGGCCACCGCCTGACCCAGACACAGACCGCCGTCGGTGGCCGGTACCTGCCGGTGGGTAAGCACCTTGAATCCCATCTTTGCAAGCTGTTCCACCAGTCCCTCCAGCAACAATACGTTCTGGAATACGCCGCCGCTCAGCGCCACGCAATCCAGACCCCTTTCGCTGCGGATTGCTCGGCACAAATCGGCAAACAGCCGGATGACGGTGCGGTGAAACCGCAGGGCGATGCGCGCCGGGTCTCTGCCGGCCAGCACGTCTTCCACCACCCCCCGGATGATCGGGGCGACGGGGATTTCCTTCCGGCCGGCCGGAGGCAATTCGTATGGATAGGTCTCATCGTTCGTGTGGAGCCCTTCGGCGGCAGCTTTAGCCGCTGCCGCTTCCAGTTCCATGGCCGCCTGCCCCTCGAACCCGGAACGGTACCGGATGCCCGCCAAAGCCGCCACGCCGTCAAAAAGGCGCCCCATGCTCGACGTGGGCGGGCAATGAACGCCCCCGGCAATCATCCGGGCAATAACTTCCGGGGCACCTTCCGGTATATGATCATACAGCGGAAGATTGCCGCCGCCAAATCCTTTTCCGTAGGCGTCCGCCGGCCAGGCGTCGTGCAGGTAAGACAGGGCCATTCGCCACGGCTCCCTCACCGCGGCATCCCCGCCGGGCATGGTAACGCAGGAGAGATGCGCCGTTCTGTCAAAGGACGCATGATCCGCCACCAGGACCTCACCGCCCCATACGGAGCCGTCCGTACCGTATCCGGACCCATCGAAAGCCAACCCGATCACCGCTTTCTCCCGACCGTTTTCCGCCATGCAGGAGACGATGTGGGCGTGATGGTGCTGAACGGAAACCACCGGAATGCCGTCCATGGAATGCGCATACCGGGTAGTCACAAAATCCGGGTGCATATCGCAGGCCGCGGCCTCGGGCCGAACCCCCAGAAGCTGCTTCATGTGCAAAATGGTTTGTTCGAAAATCTCACCGGCAAGAGGGCTTTCCATGTCTCCGATATGCTGGCTCAAAAAAGCGTATTCCCCCCGTGTCAGGCAGACGGTGTTTTTAAGGTCCGCGCCGCAGCCCAAAACCTGCGGAAAAGCACTTCCCAGGAAAACCGGCGCCGGCGTCCATCCTCTCGAACGCCGCACCAAACGCGCCGCACCAGCCGCATGGATCGCGATGGAGTCGTCGGTTCTGCAAACGATCTCCCGGTCGTGGAGCAAAAACGCATCAGCGATCCCGGAAAGCCGTGAAAGGGCTTCTTCGTTTCCGGAAACGATCGGCTCGTCGCTGATATTGCCGCTGGTCATCACCAGGGCCGGAAACCCGCAATCCAGGAGCAGATGATGAATCGGCGCATACGCCAGCATGAACCCGAAACGATGAGTGCCGGGCGCAATATCTGGCGAAAGCGCGTTAGGGGCTTTTTTTTCCAGCAATACGATGGGCCGGGCCGGCACGTTCAAAAGCGATTGTGCCGCTTCCGGCACCACTGCGCATTCCAGGACCCGCTCAACATCGGCGGCCATCAGGGCAAAAGGCTTTTCCGGGCGGCGTTTTTTCTCCCGGAGCCGCCGGACCGCCCGGGAATTCCGGCCATCCACGGCCAGGTGAAAACCGCCCAGCCCCCGAATGGCGATGATAAGGCCGTCCGCAAGCATCCGCCCGCACTCGCGCACGGGATCTCCGGCATCGATACGACGCCCGGCGGCATCACGGAGAAAAAGCCGCGGCCCGCAGGCCGGGCAGGCGTTGGGCTGTGCGTGAAACCGCCGGTCGGAGGGGTCTTCATATTCCGCGCGGCACGGTGCGCACATGGAAAAATGCCGCATGGTGGTACCCGGGCGGTCATAGGGAACCGAATCGATGATGGTATAGCGCGGTCCGCAGTGGGTACAGTTGACAAAGGGATAGCGGTATCTGCGATCACCGGGGTCGAATAGTTCGAGAAGGCACTCATCGCAGACGGCCATGTCCGGCGATACCAGAATATGAGCCGGGTCATGAGAGTCCTGAAAAGAGGCTCCTGGCCGACTGGGAGTTATGAAAAAACCGGAGTATCCCCCTGTCACGGCTGCTTCCGACTTGATGTGAAGGATATGGGCCGGGGCCGGTTTTTCGGAAGCCAGCCGATGGAAAAAGGCGTCCAGAGAATCAGGCGAACCTTCCGCATGGATTCGGACACCCGAGGATGTGTTGCACACTTCGCCCCGGATGTCCAGGCTGCCGGCCAGGCGATGAATGAACGGCCGGAACCCGACACCCTGGACGATGCCCCGGATCAGTATCTCCCTTGCCGGGATTATTTCCGCTCCGGTATTTTCCAAGCCCGTTTTCGCTGACCCGGTTTTCCCTGAACGCATCCTTCCTGAATTGTCCCCTGCGGTCATACCGACTCCCCGGATGACGTTTCATTTTCCCGCCACCCGACCCTGCCTTGTTATTCACCGTCACCGATTCCGCAGGCGGCCGCGGCAACACCTTGGCACCTGAGCTATGCCTTCAAAATTGACGGCTTCGTAGAAAATCCAAGATCAAGGCTTGCACCAGGGCCTCACTCTTCCTGCGGCGGAACGGTTGTCTCGAAAAATCCCCACATCCTTCGAACCTGATCGACCACGGGGTTTGACAGGTGTATTACCCGGTAATCCCCCACTGTTCCCGTTACCCGTGCCTGAAACACAATGCTTCGCAGCAGGTCGACGGTGTATTGTTTAAGAAGATTCACCAGGGGGATCTGGTCAAGGATGCCTTCGTTTCGGGTGGTGGTGACGATCATGCTGATCGGCTGGTTGCCCGGCGCGACCCCGCTTTGCAGGCCGATCGTTCCTTCCATGTATATGGGTATGGGCCCCCCGGTAAAAAGGAGGTGATCAATGGAAACGACGCCACCTTCCACCGTAAACTCGCCGTAAGCATCCGTAACCGGGCTTTGAGTCGGCAGCCTGAGATCAAAAACCCGAAGCACCGCCACCAGGATCGGAAAACTGTAAAGCTTGCCGTCTTCTATCGTGGCCTTCCCGCCGCCGCGAAACGATTCGGTATCCGGTCCATGACCTTTCAGGGATAGCTCAGCCCGCAGTCTGCCTTCCGGGGACTGGTCTTCCAGTACGCCCAACGACCGGATCAGATCCGACAGATCGACCCCTACGGCATCGAAGTCCGCTTCCCATGTTTTTTCATCCGTTTGAATGCGGATGGCCTCGGAGCTGATGCTTCCGCCAAAGGCCCGGAGGTGCATGTTTTGAAAAGACAATTCCGGCGCGCGGTAGCCGAAATCGGCCGAAAAGCGATCAACTTTCATGCCTGCGGCCTGAAGGTCGTGAAAGTGCATACTACCGGAAAGCTGGTCTTCCGAAAACAAAACACGTACGGTTCCGTCCCCGGAAAGGATCCCGGACGCAGTGTCCGATGCGTCCACCGGCGAATCACCGGCAATTGAAAGCGGCTCGCAACCTTGCATTCCTTCGTGCGCATCATCATCCGTGGCGTCCCCGGAAACCATCACAGCCGCGTCTTTCAGTTCGGCAAATATCTCTCCGGAAAGCCCCTCCCTGCCGCCAGGAAACGCGGGATCCGCCTGAAGGGTCCCGAACAGCCTTGCACGCCCTATCATATCGACCTTATCGGGTATGACATCCGGGAAAAAGGTCCTGATCTGTTTCCGCGACACGTCGAATGCTTCGGTTTCTATATCAACATGGGCCTTTTTTCCGGTATCGTCAAACGGGAGGTATCCACTGCCCTGCACGACAACCCCGTAAACCAGGCCAACAAATGCATCGACGGTGATGCCTTCTTCCTTTTGCAGCAGGCTGGCGCCGGCGGATTCGGCCGC
>SLPT01000020.1 GCA_007131845.1 Desulfobacteraceae bacterium
CGTGTTGGGGGAAAGGCGTTCAATACCGTGCCGAACCGCGATGACCAGCGCCGCGTGCAATGCACGGGTGCGTGCCTGGTATGTGTAGGGCGTGATGCTGGAAGGCTCAACAAACCGGTAGAAGGATTCATGGTATGGCCGGAAGCTTTCATAGTGGGACAGACTTCTGGCCTGGTCCCGGTAGTAATTGGTGATCACGAGCCCGGGCGTTTCGGCGCGTCCCACGCGGCTGCTGGCCTGGATGTATTCGGCGGTGGTCAGGGGCTGGCCGTTGACGATCATCAATGCCAGCCGGGAGACATCCAGGCCAACCGATATCATGTTGGTGGCCAGCACCACGTCCAGGCAGGCCGGGTCGCGGAAGTCCTTTTCCAATCGGCGGAAGGTGGCTGCGTTTTCCGCGGCGCTGGAACGGCTGGTGAGCTGCGCGATCCGGTCCGCTCGAGGCCCCAGGCGGCGGAATCGGTTTTCCCGGCCGCTGCCGCTTTTCCCCTGGAATTCGTTTTCATAGCGGGCCAGCAGGTCATGGACATCGATGTTGAAAACATTGTGACTGTTGCCCACGCCTTTGAGGCTCCCATGGTAGACCACCAGGGTCCACCAGGCATCCAAAAGCCTTTCTGCATCCTCCTGACCTGCAAACAGCGCATCCGGAGCCGTAAGCAGGGCGGCGGCCAGGGGTGCCATCGACTTGTTCCGTGGAAGATCGGGCGCAAGATACCCTACATAAAGGCGTCCGGGCTTCTGATCGATGGGGATGGAGCGAGCGAAAAACGAATCGTCGATGGAAATGCCGGGCGGCGGGAACACGGCCACGGATCGTCCATAGAGGCGGCGCACCTGTTCTTCGGCCATCCGGATGGTGGCTGTGGACGCGATGTACTTGGGATAGACGCCCCGGTAGCGAAGCGTCGCATCCACGGCCGCCTCGTAGAGCCCGGCAATCGATCCCAGGGCCCCGGATATGAGGTGAAGCTCATCCTGGATGACCAGCTCCGGAGGACGTGCCCCGTTCTGCCCGAAAAAGACCCCGGCCCGGTCTTCCCAGGCCAGACGGGCGAACTTGTCGATGGTTGCGATCATCAGCGTGGGTGGACTTTCGTAAAGGGCTTCGTCCACCACGTTGCAGGGAAGAGCGGATCCTTTGCCATCCGGGTCGCCGAAATCGCAGGACGGATCGATGCACCGGAATGCGAAGCGCTCCGCGCCTGCAATGTAATTGTCAGCCGCCTGAAAGACCGTCCCGCACCACGGGCAGGAATCGAGAACCAGCTTCCGGAGTGAATCCGGGCTGCCGCCGGATTCCGCGCTTTCGACGATTCGGGCAGCCGCCTCGAATGTGTTGGGGCTGGTGGCCTCGCCGACCCACATGCCGATACTTACAGGCTCACTGCCCAATTCCGGGCGCTCCTTCCGAATCAGCTCCATTGCAAAAATCAGCCGGCAGGCCCGGTGGAACTGCTGCTGGGTGAGCAGCCGGAGGGTGTATCGCATCAATACCGCGGTTCCGCCGCCTAATTCCGGATGGGTGAGCCTTCGCCAGGCGATCAGAAAGGCGATCAACCCAAGGTAGGCCTCGGTTTTTCCCCCTCCCGTGGGAAACCAGATCAAATCCACCGTATCCCGGAACGCGCTTTTTTCATTGACCACCGATTCAATGACAGTCAGCAGAAACGCCAACTGGAAGGATCGCCACCGGTAGTTGCTCCTTTCGGATCCGCTGATCCTGTCTCCCCGGATCATCTGACGAAGCATGGCCCGGTTAGCGATACCAAATGCCAGAAATGCAGTGGGATCCTCCCGGATGACCGCAATTCCGCTACGCATACGCTCTGCGGCCGTGCGCATCCGTGCGCAGATCCGCTTTGCCACCAGCCGTTCGGCTTCAGGCAGATCCAGGGCGCCGCGTTCCTGCTCGCATATCCACTGGTCGTATTCGTCCACAAAAACGTCCAAAGCATTGCAGATTCCGGATCCGGTGCCGGTTTGGCCGCTTTTTGCCGAATCCGCCGCTGCCAGAAAATCCAGCATCAGCACGTCTGAAGAAAATTGATCATCGCCTACGGATACCTGCGGCACCTCGGTTTTCGGCAGAAAATCGACGGCGATCTTTCGCACGCTCCCCCCGGATTCTTCCCAGTCGACAGCCGCGCCATGCCCCACGGCATAGATCCGCCGGTTTTTGTACTGCAGCTCCATTTCCTGCTCTTCGTCATCGAGCAGGCCCGGATCGATCCGCGGATAAATCCCCACTTCCCCGGAAAAGATGATACAGTCGAGATGTACCTCGAAAAACGACAATGAATTCCGCAGATGATGATAGTGTTCGGGCGGTATGCCCTGCGGCATTTCCTGGCGGTTGGACAGGGAGATCGTCGTCAGCCAGCCGTCGGCATGCGGCCGCCATAACAGAAAAATCTCCCCAAGACCTTCAAACACGGGGATGCGAACGGCATGGGTGTTTCCGGACTCAGGCGGGCGGATATCCCCCAGCGCAGGGGATGCGGCTTCATCCAGGGGCACGCGGCGCCATGTTTTTACTGCAAACCGGCCTTTTTCCTCCCGGTCGCCGCCGGGCTCGTATCGAACGGCCCACGGCAGTACCTGTAGCCGGATCTCATTTCCCTTGATGAAGAAGGAAAAACCCGCAGCAGACGGGGCCACATACCGCCGCTTCAAAATAACGGGCTCCGCTTCGGATTCATCGCCGGAATCAGGATCCTGCTTGCCGGCCGGTATTCCGGTAAAATCATCCGCCGCTTCGCCTTCTTCTTCCGCAGCGGACGGGTCTACACCGGATACGCCCTTTTCAATGGGGAATAGAATGCCGGCCGGATACCGCTCCAGCGGCCGGATGCCTGAGAGGTCGAGGTGTTCACTTTCGTAAACCGCCTGTCTTCCGGGTCCGACCAGGTTTCGGTACAGCCATTGGTATAATCGGAAACGATGGTTTCTCAAAGCCCTGACAGCCCTTTTCGTGTTTCCGTATAGATTCGTTCCGGATATTTATTCAGTAGGGGAATCGTTTTACCCCGGGGCCAGGGGCTGCTCCGGATGCACACAATCCCGTCAATCCCCCATATGACCTTGTATAAATTCCAGGTATTCCCTTCTTCCCAATGTTCTTCGCTGGATGGATCGATAAATTGCACCCATGATTTTCATCAAATCGACGTCTGAGGGCTCGCCAAGAGCCTTTCCAAAACGTTCGGACATTGTATCCAGGCGGTACTGATCCCCCGCATCAAGGTTGTCGGGTACAGTATCCTTGAAATAATATTTGTCGAATATCAATTCGATCAGCCGCAGCATGTCCTTGTCGCCAAGCACATTGCCGCTTTTACTATCCAGCCGGCAAAACAGGAATTCCACCTCATAGGCAGCGTCCGTCAGCACATTTGAATCGGCCATCTGCCTGACGGAATAAAACGGGACACTTTGGTAGTTATTCTCCGGAGGCTTGTAAAAGGAACAGTCCGCACATACACCCGGATCCCGAATCTCGCCGCAGCACCCGGGGCAAATCACTGCATCGTTTATCGCACATTTTCTTTTCCCTTTACGGGAATTGCATACTACACATTTTGCCAAAAGAATTACCCCCCATCCGTTACAGGGATCACCCCTTCGTTTCCGATAAACAGCAGCGTGTCGTAATTTTTACCGGAAACATGAAAGGCAACGATATCACCTTCCATGAATGTTGTCCACGCAGTAACCGGCAAAAAATTTGTTCTTATCGGGAAATAAATCAATAGGGAAAAGGCAAGAGAACAACAACGATCATGTAATGGGCTTTGTACTACTTATCGGCATAACCTGCAAGCTGCCGGCTTATCATCCGGAGTCTTTCCCGGGCGCCTTTGTCATAAGCCTGTGCATCGGCTGTGGCTGGTGTTTTGCCTTCAAAATACCGGCCGCTTTCCCCGTGGGTTTCCGGTGATGCGGCAAGGCGGAGCACCGCTTCTGCGCCCTTTTCGACGCTGTCCATCGTGGTGTTGAAAAAATCCGTCTCAAGAACCATGGTGGTGGGCATAAGCGTCGCCGGATGGAGGCAGTTGACCGCAATGCCGGTCCCGTCAAGTTCTTCGGCCAGATCGAAGGTAAACATCACCTGGGCAAGCTTGCTCTGGCTGTAGGCTCGCCGGCCATCGTAGCCTTTTTCCAGCATTACGTCATCGAAATCGATAGCCTGCTGCGCGCCGGAAGCCACGTTGACAATACGCGCATTATCCGATGTGCGAAGCAGGGGCATCAACTCGTGGGTTAGAAGAAAATGGGCCAGGTAATTGACAGCAAAGCGCAGTTCATGGCCGTCATGGCTCAGTTTGCGGTTGTCTCCCCGACGGCCGGGGCCGATGCCGGCGTTGTTGATCAGCACATCGATGCGCTCCTGGTCGGCCCGGATATCTTCAGCCATCCGGCGAACATCTTCCAGCGAGGAGAATTCCGCGTTATAATAGGCAAGCTGTGGATTGCCCGTGGTGTCGGCAATCTTTTCGATACGATCTTTTGCTTTTTCCGGGTTGCGTCCATGCAGCAAAACACCGGCCCCTGCCGCAGCCAGGTCCGTTGCGAGCTTTTCCCCCAACCCGCTTGTTGCACCCGTAACCAAAACAACCCGGCCCGCAAGCGACTGCATCATTGCATGCCTCGAATATTTATCATCTTTATCACTTTGAGAAACAGATCTTGTGGAAGGAATTAATTGTGCTTCTCCAACTGAACTAAAAGAGCTCTTATTTTTGGGCGCAGTGGCGGCAATTCCTGTTTGATTACCATCCAGACAATGCTCAAATCCACGCTGAAATATTCGTGTATCAGCTTGTCGCGCATACCCGCCATATACTTCCATGGAACATCCGGAGCTTTTACTCGCAAGTCTTCTGGGATGCGTTTGGCTGCTTCACCCAGAATCTCCAGGCTGCGTATGGATGCATTTATCGTTTTTGAATCATGAATAAAGGTTTCAAAAGAAATACCCTCAGTAAACTGGGCCGTCTCATCAATCGCTTTTACTATATCCTCTAGATAATCACGATAATCCCTTTTCATAGAATCCTTACTTCACTCAGGATTTGTCGGCCGATATGAGGCTTCAGGGCTCCTTTGGTCACGAGATCAACTTCAGCACCCAGCCATTCACTCAGGCGCTCTTCCAATTCAAGAAATTTAAAAAAACCCACCGGACTATGAAATTCAACAAGAATATCGATATCACTGGCATCGGTGGCCTCTCCGCGGATACGCGACCCGAAAACACCAATTGAAGCGACATTGTATTGTTGCTCAAGTTCTCTGCGATGCTTCTGCAAAATCGTCTCGATTTCCTTGAGATCGGGCGTTTGCATGATTGTTCTCACTCCCGGCTAAAAAAACCCAAACCCGCACGGTAAAATAAAATCAAACCTGATAATTGATGCACTCGCAAAAAGTCGCGGCCTGACGGCTTTGTAAAAAGTCCAAGATCAAGGCTTGCGCAATTTCGAAGAATGCAGCGTACTTGGCGTACGTGAAATTCTGAGAAATTGCGCGTA
>SLPT01000233.1 GCA_007131845.1 Desulfobacteraceae bacterium
AAATTGATGGTGGAGCTGAGGGGGCTCGAACCCCTGACCTCATGACTGCCAGTCATGCGCTCTCCCAACTGAGCTACAGCCCCGAATCAGACACCATACATAGAAAATCCGGGGGGGATTTGTCAATAGGATTTTTCTTCTTTTTTAAGAAAAAGAAGCTTACCGCCCCGCCCTCTTCCATCCCGGTCCATCACGAAATGCGCATCCGCAAAATATAACCGCCGACACACTCCGCCATGGCCAATGACAGGAAAACCGAAGCTACATCACATATAAAGGATTGACAAGACAGGCAATAAATATTAAGAGTGTTGCATGATACATCCGTTTTCAGAATAATACAAAACACTTTCGGCAACCCGCCAAAACAACTGCACAGAGGGAAAAACATGCTTGACGCAATGCGACGAAGCGCCCGGTCCTTCGGGATGAAACTGGTCCTGATGATGATCGTCCTGACTTTTGTATTCATGGGGGCAGGATCCTTCCTTACCCGGAGTCCGGATGAATTGGCCACCGTCAACGGAGATCCGGTCACTTTCGAAGAGTTCCAGGCCGCTCACAACAATATCATGGAAAATCTGCGGCGGCAGTTCGGGGGAAACATCGACGATGAATTCCTCCGCATGATCAATGTGGAACGTCAGGCGCTCAACTCGCTGATCGACCAGAAGCTGCTCATCCAGGTAGCCGAAGAAAACTCGCTTCGCGTTACCGACGAAATGCTCGCCAACGCCATTGCCCGCATGCCAGCATTCCAGACCAACGGCCGGTTCGACCAGGAACAATACAACAGGATGCTGCGTCAGAACAGGCTATCGCCCCAGCGATTCGAAACGCTTCAGAAGGAATCGATGCTGACCAATCAGATCCGGAATTTCATCGTGAGCAATGTAACGGTGTCCGAATCCGAGGCACGCGCATGGTTTGAATGGGAAAACACGGAAATCGATGTCGAATATGCCGTATTCTCGCCTGAAGAGATCGAATCGGTGGAGGTGTCCGAAGAGGAAATTCGTGCCTACTATGAAGAAAATCAGGACCAATACCGGATTCCCGCGCAGGTAAAAGCCCGTTATGTTGCATTTCACCCGGATGATTTCGTCCTGGCCGAAGCGGTCTCCGACGAGGAAGTGGCCGATTATTACCAAAGAAATCAAAGCGACTATGAAGTGCCGGAGACTGCCGTTGCAAGCCACATCCTGATCCGTGTGCCCGATGATGCGGACCAGCAGACCATCGATGAAAAACGGGAAAAAGCATGGGATCTTTATGAGCAGGCATCCGAAGGAGAGGCCGGCTTCGCCGATCTGGCAAGAAACCACTCGGACTGTCCCAGCAGCGAGGACGGCGGGCACCTGGGCAGCTTTACCCGAAATGACATGGTCCCGCCGTTTTCCGATGCGGCGTTTTCCCTGGAACCCGGAGAAATCAGCGAACCCGTGCAAACCGGCTTCGGATGGCATGTCATACTCCTGGAAGACCTGACGCCCGCATCCACGACCCCCCTGGAAGCGGTTGCCGACGATATCCGGGAGCAGCTTGCCCGGGAAAGAGCCGGTGATGTGGCATACCGGCGGGCCATCGAAATGTACGACATATCCTTTGACGGAGACGACCTGGTGGAAAATGCCGGGCGTTTCGGGTACGAAATTCATACCACGGACTTCTTCACCCGAGAAGCGGGCCCCGATGCCATGAACAACGGCCTGGCATTCGCGGAATCAGCTTTCGAGCTGCCCATGGAACAGGTGAGCGATATCCTGGAAATCAACCAGTCCTACTACCTCTTACAGCCCATCGACCGAAAGGAATCCAGAACCCCGGATCTGGCAGATGTCGAGGAGGACGTCCGCAAAGACCTGGAAGCGGAAAAACGGGTTGCCGCAGCCAGAGAAGCCGCCGAGGCCTTCCTGGAAACGGCACGCAGTATTCGGGATGAAGACCTCTCCGTATCGCTTATGGAAACCGCCGCCCAAGAAGAACGGATTGCGGCGTCCACCGGTTTATTCACCCGAAACGATCCGGTTCCCGGCTTTGGCCAGGCAGCCGAACTCCGTCAGGCGATTTTCAGTCTTTCCGATATCGGAGATACGCACGACGATGTAATCCGGTTGGGCGACCGGTTCATGATCATTCGGCTTGCCGCCCGGGTCATACCCGGGGAGAAGGCTTTTGCGGCAAACAGGGAAGAGACGGTTCGCCGGTTGAGAGCCCGGAAACAGCAGGAAACATTTGAAAGGTGGATGGACACGCTGCGGGCGGAAAGCGAAATCACCGTCTCGGAGCAGTTTCAAAGGCAATTCAACCTGTGATTACTGAGGCATAAGGAACCACACCGATGGGTCTTCTCAAGGCCAGGGATAAAAAGGCAAAAAACCCGGAGCATTATCTGGTAAAGCGATGCCCGGAGTGCTTCATCAATCTCCCCATGGATGCCACGAAGTGCTATTCCTGCAAAACCAAAGTGGGGGACGTGGATCACTACGGAAAAGCAAAGAAGAAAACCAACTGGTATTCTTACATCATCTGCATTGGAGCCTGGGGATTTTTGATCGTCTACATTGGATGGGCATTTTTTTAATATTGACGGCTTTGTATAAAATCCAATATCTGCGTTACGCGCAATTTCTCAGAATTTCACGTACGCCAAGTACTCTGCATTCTTCGAAATTGCGCAAGCCGTGATCTTGGACTTTTTACAAAGCCGTCAGGCCGCGACTTTTTACGAGTGCATCAATATTACCGGGAAAGCATCGCCCGCATCATGTCCCCCGCATTTTCCCCGTGATCCGCTATGGAGCCGATAATTTCGGTCAATTTCAGCATGTGAAGAACCGTGACAGGATCCAGTTCCTCCTGAAAAATCTTTCGCAACAGGGCGTGCTCCCGCTGATCCGCCTCGTGCTCCATCTGCCGGATGTTGCCGATGATCGCTTTCACCTTGCTGCGCTGCTTTTCCGAAAAGCTCCGGAAATACAACCGCGCCTCACCGACCATGCGGCTCAGCTCCTCAGTCGGCTCCACAACGGCATCCACCAGTAAAAACAAATCCCTTTCCAACGGCTCCGGTATGACATTCAACGGCCGGTAGGAAAGCCAATTCAAAGCTTCCTGCACGGAATCCAGAACGCTGTCCTGCTCCCGCAGGTAGCGGAATAACTGGAATTTTTCCACCGGAAGCATTACGTTTTTCGGCAAATGCCCCCGGATGCCGCGTTTGATGTCGTCGGCTTCATGCTCCAGCCGGATCACCTGTTGACGATGCTCCTCGAAGACTTCGCACCGGGCGGATGCATAGCATTCGATGGCCTGCTGAAAAGCCCATGCGCATTCCTTGACTTTCTCGGCATGCTCCTGCAGCTCATTGAAGGGAGAGCGGATAAACAAGGACAAAAACGGAATACGCATATCGCCTCCTGAGAAATTATACAACCATCTGGATTGCTTTGAACACTAGCATACTGGTAATGGCAGATGCAGGAACGGTCAATACCCAGTATATCATTATTTTAAAAATAACGGCAAAATTTACGGCTTCAATCCCCCGTGCAAGCCCAACGCCCATCACCCCGCCCACTGCCGCATGGGTGGTGGACACCGGCAGGCCAAGCTTGGAGGCGATCAAAACGGTGGTCGCCGCAGCAAAATCGACGCTATAACCGCGCGTGTTGGTCAGCAGGGTAATCCGCTCCCCGACTGTACGGATCACCCGTGCGCCCCCCATGGCGATACCGGTTGCAATACCTGCCCCACCAAACAAAAGTAAATAGAACGGCACGGGAACCTGGGCGCCGACCTCCCCGGTCTGGGTCAAAAAATAGATAAGCGCCAGGGGGCCGATGGCATTCGCCACGTCATTGGCACCAATAGCCAGGGCAACATAACACGATGTGCCGACCTGTATGGTCCGGAAAACCATTTCCGGATCCCGGGCTCTTTCTTTCCGTAAAAAGAAACTTCTCAGCAGGTTGCGTCCCCCAAAGCCCGCCGCGATACCGACGACCAAAGCCACCAGCAGTGCCGTAATATCACCAACCGCCATGGTTTTTCCCATGGGGGTTTTAAACAAAAACGACATGACGATGACGAACACCGCCGCGCCGATGAACACCGGCGAAAGACTGATAGCGGCCTGGAATGCATCCTGGCGTCGAAGCACGAACCGGATGATGATGTTAAACATGACAAATGCAATGGTCATGCTGAACACTGGCGAGATAACCCAGCTTCCGACCACTGCACCCAGCACGCCCCAATTGATTACCCCGATCCCGCCCGTTACCAGACCGAAGCCGACCATTGCGCCGACAATGGAATGGGTTGTCGAAACCGGAAGCGACTGCCACGTGGCAAACGATACCCAGAGTGAGGCCGCCACAAGGGCGGAGAAGGCCCCGATCATGGCGATTTTCGGATCTTCCAGTATTTGCGGGGAAACAATTCCGCTGCGGATCGTGTCGGTTACATGCCCGCCAATGAAAATGGCACCCACAATCACCAGAATTCCGGCAATGAAAATGGCTTGCCGGAGGGTAATGGCCTTCGCCCCCACGGCTGAGGCCATCGAGTTGGCCACGTCGTTGGCGCCGATATTCCAGGACATGTGAAAGCCGATGATAAAACCCAGTACAAGAATCAAATATTCCATCGGCACATGCGTCACCATGTTGAAAAATTTATGTCCGAACCCCTGCTCAGGATGTGAATTTTGACTTGCTCCATAGCACAGGGACGGTACCCACGCAAGGAATAAAACGTCCTTCGCAAGCGGCAATCGCATGCAGGTATTGCCCGCCTTCCTACAATAAGGAGCTATATTTTTATCGAAATCGAAATCGGGATCGCTATCGGGATCGGGATCGCTACCGGGATCGCTATCGGCATTTTATATGGGGCTGCTCCCGGCCTGCCACGACTTCGCACGGAGCAATGAAGATTCACTCATAAAAAGTGGTGATCCGTCAGCTTTGCAAACGTTCATGATCACGGCTTGCGCGCTTCCGAACGCAAGCTTTTTTCGATCCCGATCCCGATTTCGATTTCGATTTCGATTTCGATTTCGAACGCAAGTTCAATATTCTGCTGACGGATCCCTTCAGGGATGAATTCACGCGTTTGGCTTGGAAATTGACATACGAATGCCCGTAGCCGGAGCCTATGATACTTGACTGGAAAAAGGGGAGGGATTACTTTAGTTGATCAGTGCCTGAAAACCCCGTTACCGGTGCCCGTAATGAAAAAACAATGGCATAGGCCTCAAAAAACAAACTTTCCGGACGAAATCCAATGAAACAATTTTATAGCATCTCACTTTTCCCACTGCTGCTGACAATACTGCTTCTCACGGCTTCTGCATGTGCACTGTACAGGGACGCCGACATCCGGTCCGATGGGGCTGACAAAAAAGACGCAGTGTGGCCCCATGAAATATCGGACATTGATCCATCCCCGGACATCGTTTTCGGACAACTCGATAACGGCATCCGCTATGTGATTCTTGAAAACAAACGCCCGGA
>SLPT01000072.1 GCA_007131845.1 Desulfobacteraceae bacterium
CCCCACGGGCGGGAGGAATTGTTGCAGACGGCGCAATTCTGCAAAACCATGCAGGCATCCCCCGTGGTGTATATACCGGAGTTTACGAAATTCCCGTTGTACCTGGACAACGACGTGGTCCAGGTCGATCTGGACAAGACGTTTCTGCGTTCACCGGAAACGGCCCGGGAGCATGTGGAAGAAATCATGGCGGAAATGGATGTGGACAACTGGCGCTTTTTCGTTCCGCGGCATTTTTCCACCCCTACCCTGCCGGATGTTCCGGTGGGATTTCATTTCATGGGCTGCCCGCATACTATTTCCGATCTCCGGGCTAAGGCCGGTTCCGGATACATCGGTCCCCGCATCCGGCGGATCCTTGCATCCGCAACGTTTCCCGTACTACTATTTTCGCCGGTCTTCAAGCCGTTTACCCGCATTGCCGTAATGTTCGGCGGAAAGGCCAATGCGGCCACTGCCCTGCGGCTTGCCGTGCGGCTTCACCGCCTGTCCGGCCTTCCGATTTCAATGTACACCGCCGAAGAGGGCCGGCGGAGCAGGAAATACTATGAAAAACTCCTCGCCAAAAACGCTCTGACCGGTGTATTTGCTCAAAGCGTGAGTGATTGGCATATTTTTCCGCGCAAGGAATTCATAGAAAATCTCTACAGGATCCCTCATGACGCGCTGGTGGTCATGGGCGCTTACGGCCATGGCGCAATCCGTCAGCTTCTGATGGGAAGCACCGTGGAAATCGTACAGGCGCATCTTCCCAACAGCCTTCTGATTGCCGGGCCGCATTACCGGGGGATGTCGTAGCTTCTCTCAGAAATTGGCGAAAAAGACGGTTTTCGTTCAGCCACTATTTAAGATCAAAGGGGCCGGAGTGCTCCAGGACGATATTGCGGCCGATGATGCTTTTGGCGGTCTCCTGGAAGTGAGGGGTGATGTCGGATACGAAGAACCGAGCCGTATCGGTTTTGGAAAAAGACGCATCCAGCTGCGGGTTATCGGCGGCAAATTGCCGGATGCTCTCGGCCGTGGCCGTGGAGGAGTCGATGATCGCCACCCGTTTGCCGATTTTCCGGGCGATCACATCTTTTAAAACCGGGTAATGGGTGCATCCCAGTATCAGGGTGTCGATCTGCCGCACCTTGAGCGGATGGAGGTATTTTTTGACGATCATCCGCGTTTCCGGCTTATTTCGCCAGCCTTCCTCCACCAGCGGGACCAGAAGCGGGCAGGGGGCGCAATGAACCCGGGCATCCGGTTTTTTCTCCAGGATTTTTCTTTCGTAAATTCCGCTGTTGATGGTGGCGCGGGTTCCGATGACGCCGATAATCCCCTTCTTGGTGGCTTCCAGGCAGCGATCCACCGCCGGGGTGATCACTTCGTATACCGGTACATCGAAGGCCGCCCGCACGGCTTCCGTGGCAACGCTGGATGCCGTGTTGCAGGCCATGACGATTATCTTCGCGCCGTTTTTTACAAGAAACTCAGTATCTTCCAGTGCGTATTCCACCACGGTGCGGCTGCTCTTGGTCCCGTAGGGGGTCCGGGCGGTATCCCCGAAATAGACGATGTCGTATCCCGGCAGTGCGTCCATGACGCCTTTTACGACGGTGAGCCCCCCGATGCCGGAGTCGAATATCCCGATCATGCGCTGCCTTTCGTTGACGGGGCTTCCGGCAGGATGGCATTGTGGCGGTTCAGCCGGCCAAGCTCCCTTTCCACGCAGGCCGTGACGATCTGTGTGGTGATGCCGGTTGTCTTCATGCCGGGGCAGGAGCCGGCCATGATGCGCCAGTTTTCAGGGGCCCTGAGTACGGTTTCGATGAAGGGCCAGGCCCGGCACATCCGCGGTTTTACCGGATGGATGGTGCAGTGTTTGTCCCAGAACACACAGTAGCCGTCCGGTTTCTGAGCCAGCACCGTTTTGTTACCGGCGGCTTCGGTATAGCGCTTTCGTACGGTTTCAGGGTCAGTTCCAAGAAATGCGGCGATTTCTTTTATGTGTTCGTCACTGACATAGGTGCCGCCGAATCCCTTGCAGCACGTTCCGCAGTTTTCACATTCGAATATGTCCGTGCCGGATGCACGGTTTTCAGAAGTCATAACGGGCCTCCAGGGCTTTTTTAAGCGTTACCTGGTCCACGTACTTGAGCTCGCCCCCCATGGGGACGCCGGATGCGATCCGCGTGATTTTAATGGTGAAGGGTTTGAGCTGGTTCATGATGTACGTTGCCGTGGCCTCGCCCTCGATGTTGGTGGCCGTGGCAATGATCACTTCGCGGACGGTGCCTTCCGACACCTTTTTCACGAGTTCGGCGACCCGGATGTCGGCCGGGCCGATCCCGTCTATGGGCGAAAGCAGTCCCTGCAGGACATGGTAAACGCCTTGAAACGCACTTGATTTTTCAATGGCGGCGAGGTCTGCGGGGCTTTCGACCACGCAAACGATGCCGTCGTCTCTTTCCGGATCCCTGCATATCCGGCATCGCTGCCCATCGCTTAATGCAAAGCAGCTGGAGCAGATGCTGACCTGATCCTTGAGTTCCGAAATATGTTTCGCGAGCATGGCGACCTCTGCATCCGGCGCCTGCAGAATATGCATGGCCAGCCGCTCGGCCGATTTCGTGCCGATCCCCGGCAGCCGGGACAGGCTGCGGATCAGTCGGTTCATGGATTCCGGATAGTGCTGCATGGGTATCCCGGTCGATGGCATCTCCGGGCGAAGCATTGCCGCTTTCCTCCGGATGCCAGACAATTATGCGTGCATTTTAGATAGTGGCCGAACGAAAACCAGGATTTTTCGTCAAGGTCAAGGACGGCGAAATTTTTAACCGCAGGAATACTTGGCGTATTTTGAGGATTAAAATTTGAGCCGGACGCAGAGATTGGCGAAAAAGACGGTTTTCGTTCAGCCACTAGATAGCCCGAAACGAAACGGCGATGCTACATCAATCCCGGGATGTTCATGCCGCCGGTCAGTTTGCTCATTTCCTCGTTCACCATGGCCTGGGACCGGGAAAGCGCTTCGTTGACCGCGGCCACGATCAGGTCCTGGAGCATATCCACGTCTTCCGGGTCCACGACCTCTTTTTCGACCTGGATGGATACGACCTGCTGCTTTCCGTTGGCCACCACTTTTACCATTCCGCCGCCGGCGGTGGCTTCAACGGTTTTGTCGCCCATTTCCTCCTGCAGTTTCGCCATTTTGGTCTGCAACTGCTGGGCCTGCTTCATCATTTTGTTCATATTCTTCATGGATATAGTCCTCCTATGACACTTTGATATCGTGGATTTTTGCGTTAAACGTTTTCAGCGCCGCTTCCACCAAGGGGTGGGTGCGTGCCTCGTGCTCTATCTGCCGGCGGTTTTTGGGGGCTCCGGCCGCGGGCTTGCTTTCCTTGACGTCAATGGCCACGCTGACTTGCCGGCTGAAAAAATCCTTGCAGTGTTTTTCCAGTGCTGAAAGGTTTTTTTTCGATTTCAGCAGGTTCATCCTGGGGTTATCGGCGTCGATTCCGATGGAAACACGGTCAGGCGCTTCGAAATGAAATCTGCACTCGGAAATGCATGCCCCCAATGCGGGTGATTTGCTGCATATCCGCTCCCGGAGCCGGTTCAAAATCTCCTCGGTGCTCATCTGCCCGATCCGGGCGGCGCCGCCGGACGGGTTGTCCGATCCGTCCGGTTGCTTCGCGTCTCCGGGTTCCCCGGCCTGTCCATGCTCAGGTGCATTTCCGGCTGCTTCAGGCGCGGAAGTTGGTCGCTTTTCCCGGGTTTGCGCCGTCGCAGCTTGTGCATCCGGTGCAGCCTGTGTATCCGGGGGGTCAGCAGGGGCATGGGGCGGAGCGTCGCCGGCGTTTCCGGACGGCGTTTTCGGACGGTTTCGCAATGCCTGGTAATTCGCCTTGTTTTCCCCGGTGGTATTTCCTGCTTCCGGTGTGCCGGTCCGGAGGTTTTCCAGTTTTTCGATGAGTTCGTCGAAGGAAAAAGCCGGTTTAACCTGCATCATCCGGAAAAATGTCATTTCGAGCGCCGTTTTGGGCGACACCGACTGCCGGATGCGCCATTCCTCCTCGAACAGGATGGTGACGAGCTGGTAGAGATACGGCTGGGTGACGTGTTCCACCTGTCCGGCCATCTGCCTGATTTCATGGGATGCGATATCCGGCAGTTCGGATTGCGTCCCGCGGGACTTGACCACCAGAAGGTTGCGGAAATGGCCGATCAGCTCCGTGTAAAATTTCACAAGGTGGCGGCCCTGGCGGTAGAGCAGCTCGCAGATGTCCAGCACGGCGGCCAGGTTTCCGGAAAATAACGCCGCCGATACATCGAACAAAACATCTCGGTCAATGACGCCCAGGATGTCGATGATCGCATCGTCGGCAACGGTTTTATCCGAGCAGGTGACGATCTGGTCGAGCAGGCTGAGCCCGTCCCGGATACTTCCGTCCGCTTCCCGCGCGATCATGGCCAGGCCTTTATCGCCGATTTCGATTCCTTCGCCCCGGCAGATTGTTTTCATGTGGCCGGCAATGGAATCGATACCGACCCGCCGCAGATCATGGCGTTGGCAGCGCGACAGGATCGTGATGGGAATTTTGTGGACCTCGGTGGTGGCGAAAAGAAACAGCACGTGTGCCGGGGGTTCCTCCAGGATTTTCAGAAGCGCGTTGAATGCCGCGTCCGAAAGCATGTGGACTTCATCGATGATATAGATTTTGCGCGGGCTGTGGGCGGGCATGTATTTCGCGTTTTCGCGCAGCTCCCGGATGTTTTCGACCCGGTTGTTGGAAGCGCCGTCGATTTCGATGACATCGATGGCATTTCCGCCCGTAATTTCATTGCAGGAACGGCACTGGTTGCATGGGGTTGCCGTGGGTCCTTCGGCGCAGTTGACACACTTGGCCAGGATCCGGGCGATGGTGGTTTTGCCCGTTCCCCGCGGGCCCGCAAACAGGATGGCATGCGCCAGTCTTCCGGACGCCAGCGCATTGGCAAGCGTACGCGTGACGTGGGTCTGTTCGACGACCGCTTCAAATGTTTGCGGCCTGTATTTGCGGGCGAATACCAGGTATGCCATGATTTATCGTTCCCGGTTGTCTGTTCGGGCATTTGGGCCGGTGCCATGTCCGGGCGGCCGTTTTTCTTCCGGCCGGCACCCTGTTTTCGGGGAAATGTGTTGTATGCCCGGTATTCCGGGTCGACGGGTGCCGACAATGCTATTGCGGAAGAAAAAAGGCGGGCTGAAGAAAAATGCCGATCCGGGCGCATTCATTCTTTACGGATAGCGACAAGGATATTGAAAATAAAAAATGGCGGAGAGAGAGGGATTCGAACCCTCGGTGCCCGTTAAGACACACACGCTTTCCAGGCGTGCACCTTCAGCCGCTCGGTCATCTCTCCGCATGCTGATATCAATTGTTTGCCGAAAAAGTCCGGGATTCATCCAGAATTCATATCGAATCAGGGATTCATGCCGGTAGCGCCGGAAAAC
>SLPT01000022.1 GCA_007131845.1 Desulfobacteraceae bacterium
ACATCGACGACGAGGACAAGGACCAGCAGCAGGACAACGTTGTCCGGGTGGCCAACGAATTTCTTTCCATTTCCGATGAATTCGACACTTACGAGTTTTATGAGGCCTATGATCGTGAAGGACTCAAGGCCCTGGTGCCGGAAAAGGTCAACGAGGTATCGATCCGGCGCTTCGAGATGCTGGTCCACAACCTCCAATCCTCCTTCGACACCTACGTCATCCACGGTGGATTTCATTTTGGAAACCGCCGGCGCAAACAATTTCGTTCCTATTTTTCCGTGATATTCCATCTGCTTCAGATTATGGGTCGTTTTCTGCATTTTTACGAGCGCCACCTGATCGAAGTCGGCTATAAAAACATCTACAAGGAGGTTCGGGAAAAACTTTCCACCCTGGTTCCGCCCGATCTGCTTCTTGACTGTACCATCAACTACGGACTGCATTTCGTTAATCACTACTTCACCACCGGCAGGGCGGTCGCCGAGGAGATTCTCCGCGAAAATGTGCAAAAGGGAATGATCCGCGTACCCATTCCCAAGGACCTTGGTTTTCATTGCCGGCCCAGCCTGCTGGTCGCCAAGATTGTCCAGAAATACGGCGGACAGGTGGAAATGATCGTCAATGGTGATCGCTTCGATGCGGGAAGCGTTTTGGACGTTCAGTGGGCTGGCGGGAAAATCCAGAAGGAAAAGATCGAAGAGGTCGTTTTCGAGGGCGATATCCGGGCGCTTCGGGACCTGGAGATCCTGGCGGGAGTCAATTACGGTGAAGACCGGATGGGTAAGGGCATTTCGCTGCCCAAAAACATCCAGTATTTGCGATAGCATATTTTTCGGTAATCGGATTGAAGGCAACGGCGATTATACTGGCGGCGGGCATCGGCAAGCGGATGAAAAGCAATTGCCCGAAGCAATACCTGGCACTGGGGGGGATGCCCATCCTGACCCGGACCCTTACAGCCTTTGATGATCACCCGGAGGTTTCCGCAATTGTACTGGTTGCGGCTGATAAAGACATGTCGTTTATCAGTAGCAGCGTTCTTGCCGAAACGGCGTGGAAAACGAATATCATACTGACAGCAGGCGGTTTGCGTCGGCAGGACAGCGTACTGGAAGGGCTGAAAGCCGCCCGGGCGCTGACGGATGATGATGATATCGTTTTGGTCCATGACGGGGTAAGGCCCTTTGTGGACCGGGGATTGATCACGGCCTGCATCGTCGGTGCAGCGGAGACGGGGGCCTGCATTCCCGCGGTTCCGGCATCGGATACCCTGAAGCAGGTCGATGGGCGGGATATGGTGGCGTCAACCGTTTCCAGGGAAACGATCCGGCTCGTGCAGACGCCCCAGGCCTTTTTGTTCAAACTGCTCCGGGAGGGATTTGAACAGGTCGTGAAGCAAAATCTGAGCGTTACAGACGATGCCGGCGTGATCGAGGCCATGGGGCTTCCTGTGAAAATTGTTCCCGGAAATCCAATGAACATAAAAATCACAACACCACAAGACCTTACAATTGCTGAAGCCATTCTCGGCATTGGATTGCCGTGAACCGGAACCCGAAACCCAGATACAAGGGGGGACTATGAAAGAGACTGTCATGAAAGCGATCAAGGAACGGCGGACCGTAAGGAATTTCGAAGATAAGCCGATTCCGGAGGATCTGCTGCAATATGTACTGGAGGCCGTGCAGTGGACCCCGTCGTGGGCCAATACCCAATGCTGGGAAGTGGTCCTCATCAAGGATCCGGGTGTAAAGGCAGGTGTCCAGGAGGCATTTCCCAAATCCAACCCGGCATTCAAGTCGATCACGGCAGCGCCGGTGGTGATTGCCCTGTGCGCACGCCTTAATGAATCCGGCTACTACAAAAACGAAGTTACCACGAAGTTCGGCGACTGGTTCATGTACGATCTGGGTCTTGCCACCCAGAACCTGGTTCTTGCAGCCCACGCTGCCGGTCTCGGGACCGTGATCACCGGGCTCTACGACCACGAAATAGCTGCAAAGGCCATAAAATTGCCGGAAAATCATGAGCTGGTGGCCGTGATACCCATGGGTTTTCCGTCGAAGATTCCGTCCGCACCGAAGCGCAAGGATGTTGCCGAGTTTACGAAAGAAAATACGTTCTAGAAGGCTTTTACGGAATCTGCTGTTGTAAGGATTCGGCCATGTCGGCCATAAACTGACCGGATACAGCCTCCATAGCTTTGCTCATTGAACGGGCAAGGCTGTGGGGGTTGTTTCTTTCGAGCACGACCCGTTCGGCGTAGGTGTTTATAAAAAGGGTCCGCTCTTCTCTTCCGGCTTCGCTGATGCCGATCAGGGCGAGCCGGATCGTCAGCACCGCCTCCCACTGCTGCTTTTCATTATCTTCATAAAAATCGACGATCTCGCCTTCGACCCGAAGGGTCGCATTTCTGCGGGACATGCTGGCGTAGGCCGCATCCGTGGTTCCAGCGTGTTGAACATCCCGGACAAGAAGTCTTGTCAGCATGTCAGCCGGGTTGACCATCCACTGATGATAGGCATAGCGCGCCCGGTGATAGGGATTTTCTGAATAAATCATGTGGTTTGTGTTATAGGGTGCGGGCGCTTCGAGTCGTTTCACATGGACAATCACAGGCTCTTTGATCCCGGAAGGCAACGCTTTGCCGGGGGGATCGTAGTGGAGCACATAGTAGCTCATCGGTTCGGGCTGCTGCCGCCCGGGAGTGCATCCAAAGGCCGAAAGAAAAAACAGGGCCGAAAGGCCGGCAATGATCGTGCAAATCGCGATTTGTCTTTTCATAGTATCCCCGGCGTTTATTTATCGATGGGTTTGGGAGGCACCGGCCGCCCGAACAACAATTGCGAGGGGTCGTTTTCCAGGCGGTCCATAAGCCGGTTCAGGCCGCCGGCTGCCTGCCGCAGGTCTTCCACGATGAGCGCAAGCCTCTGATCGTACCAATCGATTTGTTTATCGGCGTCATCGGCGATTCCGGCTATCCGGTCCATAAACGCGGATGCACCGGCAACGGCCTTTTCAGCCTCACGCAGCGTTTGTGCAGCCGATTCTTCGTTTTCTTCGAGAAACCTATCCACCCGGGCGACGGTATCACTGCTTTGCCGCATTAACCTTTCCAGGTTTTCCGATGCTTCAAGTATCGAGGTACGAAGTTCATCCCATTTTTCAACGTCAAGCACTTCACCGCCTTTTTCAACGATATCCCGTATGCCATCGGAGGTCTCACCGATTTTGGCATCGGTAATCGCCCGGTCGAGATTTTTCACTGTACTTTCGATGCCGACTGCGATTTCCATTATAGGGAGTTCCCCGAGATCACTGATGATTTTTTCTGCGCTATCGATCATCCGGGCCATCACGGACGGTCGGGTGGCAAAGACCGGATGATCCGGCTCGAAATCCATATCCGGCAGGTCGACGGTCTCGCCCGGCCCGGGACGTTCCAGTTCCACGTACATGATGCCGGTGATTCCCAGGGAACGGATGGTTGCCACAAGCTCTGCGGGCTCCGTAATACTGGAGTCGATGATGACAATTACTTCGACCAGATCTCCGTCCGGGGCCAGTCGGATCGATTCCACGCGCCCGACCTCAACGCCCCGGAAAGCGACCTCGGCTCCCGGGTTGAGACCCCGTACCGACTCCCGGAAGTAGGCGGCATACCGGTTGCCGTCGTAAAAAAAATCGGACAGGCCAAGCAGGAGCATGAACAGGAGAATCAATGCCCCCGCAATGATCACGAACAGGCCGACGGAAAATTTCTGGCGTGCACTGGGCATGACATACCATCCATTTTGAGGGGATAGACCCCGTTAGCAATTTCAGTTTCTTCCGGATACGGCTTTTCGCCGGAAAAATTTCCGAACTTCCGGATTTTCATGACTGTCTCTGATTTCATAGGGATCCCCGTGGGCGATGATGTTTTTGGTGGCGTTGTCCAGGAGGATTACCCTTTGTCCCACAGCGAATATGGAATCCAGGTCATGGGTAACGATGACGATCGTGGTTCCAAGTGTTTTGTTTATGTGAAGGATCAACTCGTCGATTTCCGCTGCAGTCACCGGATCGAGGCCCGCGGAAGGTTCATCCAGGAAAAGAATCTCCGGGTTGAGCGCCAGGGCCCGTGCAAGGCCGGCCCTTTTTTTCATCCCGCCGCTGATTTCGGAAGGAAGATACTGTTCGAAGCACGCCAGGCCTACCATGGCCAGTTTCATCCGCACGATAGTGGGCACGAGATGTTTTTCGAGCCGAAGGTGCTCGTCAATGGGCAGGGCCACGTTCTCGCCGACCGTCATGGATCCGATCAGTGCGCTGCTTTGGAAGAGTACCCCGATTTTCTTTAACAGATTCATGAACGTTTCTTCGTCCGTGCCGGTCATATCGATATTTTCGATGATAACTTTTCCGGATTCCGGGCTTTCCAGGCCGATCATGTGACGAAGCAGCGTCGACTTGCCTGAGCCGCTGCCGCCCATGATGATAAACCTTTCACCTCGTTTGACCCTGAAACTGACATCATCGAGCACCAGCGTCTCTCCGTACCGGACCATCATGTTTTCGACCCTCAGGCACTCGTCTTGCTCCATTGTCGTTTACCCCCAGTAAATCCGTATAACAGCGAACATGGAATCGAAGAAAACAATAAGGAAAATGCTCGTCACCACGGCGGATGTTGCCGCGTTTCCCACCGATGACGCACCGCCCTTGGCCTGGAATCCCCGAAGGCATCCGATTATTGCTATCAATACGGCAAATACGCCCGCCTTGGAAAGGCCCCACATCAATTCGAACATAGTGATGGCCTCCATGGACTGGTTGATATAGGAATCCAGGGGCAGGCTCAACATGCTGACGCCGATGATCGCGCCGCCTGCAATGGCAAACAGGTTGGAAAACATTGCCAGCATGGGAACCACGACCAGGGCGGCGATCAGGCGGGGGAGAACCAGAAACTGGTTCGGGTCGAATCCCATCACCATGAGGGCATCGATTTCCTCGGAAATTTTCATGGTGCTGATTTCCGCGGCATAGGCGGATCCGGAGCGGCCTGCCACGATGATTCCGGTCATGATAGGGCCCAACTCCGAAACCATGGCCAGGGCCACCAGGTCGGCCACATAGATATTGGCACCGTAGAGTTTGAGCTGCATGGAGGAGATAAAGGCGATGATGAGCCCGAGCATGAGGCTGATAAGCCCAACCACGGGTAGGGCGTCAACCCCCGTGGTTTTCATGTGCACCACAATGTCTCCCGGCCGGATGGAGTGCGGACGCCGGATCGTACGAGCGATGGAAACGGCTACGGCCCCGATAAACGATATGAAATGTATAAAACCATTATATGCGTTAATGGCGGTTTCCCCGGTCACAATCACCAGGTTCGGGGCGGGCGGCGGCGAAAGCGGGCACAGGGTATTTCGGTCGAAGTCGGTCATATCCAGTATTTTTCGGTGGTCTTCTTTCGCGCCGGCTATCTCCG
>SLPT01000139.1 GCA_007131845.1 Desulfobacteraceae bacterium
GCCCTGATGTGGGGGCCGGAAGGCCTGCCGCGCGACGAGAACGAGCGGGCGGCGCTTTGCGTGGAACTGCTTTACGCTGCCAACGAAGCCGGCATTGAAAACGACCGGATCTGGGTCGACGGCATCGTGACGCCGGTCAACATACAGCAGGACCAGCTGGTCAGCCTCATGACCTTCTACGAAATGCTTCAGGACATTGCCCCCGGCGCAAAGAGCACCTGCGGCCTTTCCAACATTTCAAACGGCCCCCCGGTCTACCTGCGGCCGATTCTGAATCAGACCTACATGGTCATGCTGGAACGATACGGCATGGTCAGCGTCATCTCGGACCCGCTGGATGAGAAGCTCACCGAAATCGCCAAGGGCAAGCGGCCGGACATCCAGGATATCATCCACCAGGCCATGGACGGTACCGCGCCGGATCCATCCTCCGTGGAAAAGGAGCTTGCCGACTACATCAAGACGGTCGACGTCATTCTCGGCCGCAAGCTCTACTCGGATTCCTGGCTGGAGCTGTAGGCACCGCTTCAAGCGCCATACCAAAAAGCAAAAAGAGCACACAAAAAAGCCCCCGTCTGCATCATCTGCAAACCGGGGGCTTTTTTGCGCTCCAACAAGAGGGGGATGTCCCCTGTTTTTTTACGGGACTTTCGGGTAATGCGTCATGTACTCTTCCGCCGTGGGTATTTTTCCGAGTATGGCCGATACGGCGGCCAGCTCGGCGGAGGCAAGAAATACGGAGGTGTTGTTTCCCATGCGATTGGGGAAGTTGCGGGTGGAGGTGGAAACCACCGTGGTGTTGTCCGCAACGCGGGCCTGGTTGCCCATGCAAAGCGAACACCCGGGGGTTTCGATCCGGGCGCCGGTACGGCCGAAAATGGCGAAGTACCCTTCCTGCTTCAGCACTGCGGCGTCCATGCGGGTGGCCGGCGCAATCCAGAGCCGGGCCGCTGCTTTGCCGGCCCCTGCCAGGATCCGGCCGGCGTTTCGCAAATGCTCGATATTCGTCATGCAGGAGCCGATGAATACCTCGTCTACCGGGGTCCCGGCAACATCGCTCAGCACCCGGACGTCATCCGGATCATTGGGACATGCCAGGATCGGCTCGGTAATTTGATTGACATCCACATCGAGTGTTTCGGCATACTGGGCATCGTCATCGCGAACCAGCAGCACCGGATCATTCAGCCAGTCCTCCAGCACCCCGATGCGCTCGGAAAGCGTCCGGGCATCGCCGTAACCGGCTTCGATCATTGATTTCAATAACGCGACATTGGACTCGATAAATTCGGTAACCGGCTCCCGCTCCAGGGCAATGGCCGCGGCGGAAGCGGAACGTTCGGCCGATGCATTGGTCAGCAGAAACGCATCCTGCACGCTCATGCCGCCCAACCCTTCCATTTCAAGGATCCGCCCGGAAAAAACGTTTTTCTTGCTGGCCTTGTCCACCGTGAGAAGACCGCGTTCAATGGCGAAAAGTGCAATGGCGTTGACCACATCCCGAACGGTGATTCCGGGCCGCAGCTCACCCTTGAGCCGGACCAGCACGGATTCGGGCATGTCCAGCGGCATGAAGCCGATGGCGGCTGCAAATGCGATCAGGCCGGAGCCCGCCGGAAAGCTGATGCCCACCGGAAACCGCGTATGGGAATCCCCGCCGGTGCCGACCGTGTCGGGGATGATCATCCGGTTCAGCCAGGAATGGACAATGCCGTCCCCGGGGTAGAGGGCAACGCCGCCCCGGTCAAGGGTAAACCGGTGGAGGCTTTCCTGCATTTCCACGTCGACGGTACGCGGGTAGGCCGCGGTGTGGCAGAAAGACTGCATTACGAGGTCGGCCTTGAATTTCAGGCAGGCCAGTTCATTCAACTCGTCGCGTGTCATGGGGCCGGTGGTGTCCTGGGAGCCCACTGTTGCGGTTTTAGGCTCGCAGTAAGCTCCCGGAGGGACGCCTTCAACGCCGCAGGCCCGGCCGACCATTTTCTGGGCGAGCGTATATCCCCCTTTTTTTTCTGAGGGAAATTCGCTTCGGGAGAATACATCCGGTTTTCCCCATCCAAGAAAGCCTGCGGCACGGTCCGATAGGCTCCGGCCGATGATCAAAGGGATCCGGCCCCCGGCGCGTACCTCGTCTAAAAGCCCCTTTGTACGAATTTCGAATACCGCGGCAATCTCGCCGGTATCCGAATTGTAAATCTTTCCCTCGTAGGGATGAATGGACAAGACATCCCCGTTTCGGATTTTCGATACATCGCATTCCAAAGGAAGCGCACCGGCGTCTTCCAGGGAGTTGAAAAAGATCGGCGCGATCTTGCCGCCGATGACATACCCGCCGAAACGTTTGTTCGGAACGTAATCCACATCCTTGCCGATATGCCACAGCAGGCTGTTGGCGGCGGACTTCCGGGAGGAGCCCGTGCCGATCACGTCTCCTACAAAAGCCAAAGGATGACCCTTGTCTTTGAGGTCTGCAATGGTTTTCATGGGATTTTCGATCCGGTTTTCCAGCATGGACAGGGCATGCAGGGGGATGTCGGGCCGGCTCCACGCCTTGCCCGCAGGCGAGAAGTCGTCGGTATTGATTTCCCCTTCCACGCGAAATGCCGTGACCGTGATGGATTCCGGGATGGCCGGACGCTTTTTGAACCATCCGGCCTCCGCCCATCCTTCCATGACGCGCCGGGCCCGGGCATTGCTGTCCAGGAGCCGCTGGACGTCTTCGAAGGCATCGAAGACGAGGATGATGTGAATCAGGGCTTCCGCGGCATCGGCCGCAAGCCGGTCGCTGCCCAGCAGCCCGATCAGGTGGCCGGTGTTGTATCCGCCGCGCATGGTGCCCAGCAAAAAAACCGCATGCTCCGGAGAGATCAGCGGGCTTTTTACCGTTTCCCAGGCAATGTCTCTCAGAAAATCGGCCTTGATTCGGGCGGCTTCATCCACGCCTGCGGGCACCCGGTTTTCAAGGAGGTGCACCAGGGTTTCCGGCGCGGCTTCCGGACCGTTTTCGCCGGGATCGGAAAGCAGCGCGACGAGTTTTATCACCTGCTCCGCGGTAAGGGGTTTCGGCGGGACGCCCATGGCTTCCCGCTCGGCTGCATGTTTTTGATATGCATCGATCATTGATTCGTCTCTTTCCATTCTATCGGGCATCACCTTCAGTGTAGAGTGTATTGCCGGTTCAAATCCGGCTGCATCGGTATGGTATCGGTCTCGAAAGCAAATACCGGTTGAACAGGAATATTCCGGGCTGCCGGAGCCTCCCGCCTGCTGAGGTCCCATACGCATCGTCAGGCTCTAACCTAAATCGCTCAGTTTAGGTCTAAATCTCCGCGCCTGCCTTGAATCCCTGGTGAATCGCGTCAAAGGCCTGGCCGATATTCCCGGCATCACCCACCACGCTGTACGCTATATTCATCGTTTTTACCACGTCCTCCAGCGCGTTGTCCGGCCGGGAGCCGGCGGCGATTACCACCGTGTCGGCGGGAATTTCCTCGGCCGGCCCTTCACCGGATTCCACCCGGATGCCGCCGGCCGTAATCTGTGCGGCCGTGGTGGCGACCCGGGTTTCGATCCCGAAGCGCGAGACGTCCTGAAGCATGCCCCATCGGGTTGATTTTCCGAAATCCTTGCCGATTTTTTCTATCATTTCGATGAGGGTGACTTTCTTGGTCCCTTTGATGGCGAGTTCGTAGAGTGTTTCCGGATCTTCTGCGCGGTTGACCATCAAAAATTTCAGGGTGTCGCCGGGAAGCGTCCCCTTTTCGGCGAGAAACAGCGCGGTTTCGACACCGACCGCGCCGCCGCCGACCACAACCACCCGACGGCCGGTATACACGTTTCCGGCCAGCACATCCCAGGCCTGGACCACGTGGGCCATTTCCACGCCGGGAATGGGAGGCGTCATGGGTTTGCCGCCGGTTGCAACGACGACATGGTCCGGCTTTGCGTTGCCGATGATTTTTTCATCCACCTCGCTTCCCAGGTGCACCTTGATATGGCGGCATTGTACCTGGTTTTCGAGGTCACGGGCCAGCTCGACGAACTCTTCCCGTCCGGGAGGGGCGCCGGCAAGGTGAAGCTGGCCGCCCAGGCGGTTTCGCTTTTCATAGAGGGAGACGTCGTGACCCCGGTCGGCCGCGGCAATGGCTGCGTTCATGCCGGCCGCCCCGCCGCCGATGACAAGGACCTTTTTGGCTGAGGCCGCCTTTTTGAGCGTTCGCTCGCGCTCATGGCCTGCCACCGGGTTGCACAGGCATTCGATGTGTTTGAGCTTGAAAAGGTTGTCAAAACATCCCTGGGCGCAGGCCACGCAGTGGACGAGCTCCTTTTCCCTGCCTGCCCTGGCTTTTTCCGGGAGGTAGGGATCCGCGATAAGGCTTCGTCCCATGGCGACCATGTCGCACATACCATCGGCGATCATCTCCCGCGCGGTTTCCGGATCGTTGATGCGGTGGCTGGCGATGACGGGTACATCCACGGCTTCCTTGATCCCCCGGGAAAGATAGGCGAACGCACCTCTCGGAACAGCGGTGGTGATCTGCGGAACCCTTGCTTCGTGCCATCCCACGTTGATGCACAGCGCATCCGCGCAGGCATTTTTTGCCAGTTCCTTTGCATATTCCCGGAGCTCTTCGCGTCCCTGGCCGCCGGGCATAAAATCATTGCCGTTCATGCGGACGATAAGCGGGTAATCCGCACCCACGCGCCGGCGGATGGCCTCCATTACCTCGATACCGAAGCGCATGCGGTTTTCCAGGCTTCCGCCGTATTCATCCTCCCGCTGGTTGGTCAGCGGCGAAAGAAATTCGCTGATGAGATAGCCGGTTCCGTGGAGCACCTCCACGGCGTCGTAGCCGGCTTCCTTTACGCGTCCGGCGGCGGCGGCAAAACTATCGATGATGGTCTGGATTTCATCTTTTTCAAGGGCGCGCGGGGTTTCCCGCGTCATACGGGAGGCGATGGCACTGGGGGCAACCGGCTGCTTGCCGTCCAGAAAAAAGGAGTGGTTATAGCGTCCGGCGTGGTTGAGCTGCACGCAGGATCGCGCGCCGTTTGTTTGTATGGCTTCCGAAAGCCTTTTGAGACCGGGGACAAACGCGTCCCTGTGGGCGCCGATGTTCATGGTGTTGCCGCTGAGCTCGTCCACCGTGGCGTATCCCACCGTAATCATGCCGACGCCGCCTTTTGCGCGCTCCTCGTAGAAAGCGATCATCCGGTCGGTGATTTCATAGTTTTCTGCCATGTTCAGGTGCATGGCGGGCAGATAGATCCGGTTTTTGATTTCGACGGAATTGATCCTGATCGGTTCGAACAGCGGGTCTTTCATGTGGTCCCCCTTGCATGTGGTAAAAAAAGATTTTGACGACTTCGTAAAAAGTCCAATATCTGCGTTACGCGCAATTTCTCAGAATTTCACGTACGCCAAGTACGCTGCATTCTTCGAAATTGCGCAAGCCTTGATCTTGAACTTTTTA
>SLPT01000242.1 GCA_007131845.1 Desulfobacteraceae bacterium
CTGGAGGTGGTCGACGATTTCCTCGGCACTCCGGTAAAGTTCGTGCGTTCCGTGCCGGTCGCTGTGGAGAGTAACGCTTACAATGGGTACATCGTCGATTTCGATCGGCTTGACCACCCATTGAGTGATGCCGGGGGTGACTTCATCGATGTTGGAATACAGCTTGTTGTAGAGCTTGACCAGGCTGTTCTCCCGGGATTCTCCCACGAAAAACCGGACCGTGACCACGGCCTCGCCCGGACGCGACATGGAATAGACGTATTCAACGCCGTCGATCTGGTACAAAAGCTTTTCCAGCCGGGAGGAAACCATCTGTTCCACCTCGGCGGCGCTGCCGCCGGGATAGGTGACATACACGTCGGCCACCGGCACAACGATTTGTGGTTCTTCCTCCCTTGGCGTCATGAGTAGGGCCGCCGTGCCGGCCAGAAGGCTGATAACGATCAGCAGGATAGCGAGATTTCCCTCCAGAAATTCCCGGACGATCCTGCTGGTTAAAGGCGTCTCCCCGGCCACTTCAATCAATTCCTTTCCCGGGAGACCCTGCCGGCGTCGTGCGGATTTCCGCTCCGGTCATATTCGCTTTGAAATCCGCTTCGGGCAGGGCGGGGATGAATCAATACGGTTTCCCCCTCGTCCAGTCCGGAGAGAATCTCGATCATCCCGTTGTCCGCCGGGGCTGTCCGGACAAGCCGCCGGACAACACGGTCTTCGGATACCACCTGAACCATTTCGAGCTGACCGACCTGGAATACGGCTGTCCCGGGGATAAACACGCCTTCATCCGCCTCCGTTTCGACGATCATCCGGCCGAAGGTTCCGGGCGGAACCCCGGAGCCGGCAACATCCATCTGTACCCTGACGCTTCGCGTCCGGGCAGCCGGATCAAGGCTGCCTGACATTTCTTCTATGACGCCTTCATGGACCGCACCCGCAGCACCGATCCGGACAGACACTGGGTCGCCCACGGCCATATGGCCTGCAAAGCGCTCGGGAACCGGTATTTCCAGGCGCATGGCATCCGGATCAAACAGCGTCATAAGAATCTGCCCGGGCGAAACCAGGTCACCGGATTCGACAAATCGCTCTGCGACTATGCCGTCTACGGGGGAGTGGATCTCCGTAAACATCTTCATTATGCGGGCTTCTTCTTCGCGTGCTTGTGCGCTGCGGTATTCGGATCGGGCGGCAATATACTCCCGGTGGGTTGCGGCGCCCGATTCATAGAGCCGTTCGGTTCGCCGGTATTCGGTTTCAGCTTGCCCGCGCGCTGCCTGTGCGGCTGCCAGGCGTGCTGTTACGTCCCGGTCGTCCAGGGAGACAAGCAGATCCCCGATATGGACGGTTTCGCCTGCGCGTACGTGAATGTCCATTATATGGGCGCTCAGGCGAGGGCTGACCCGGATTGTCTCATCGGATATCAGTGTCCCGGGCAGCGGAACTTTTCTGGATGTTTTTCTTTTTTCTACGACGAAGATTGCGGCATCAGCCGGCAGGGAAACCCCGGGCTCATACACGACGGCCGATGGCTCGATTTCTCGCTTGTGGACACCGGTGGCCCACAGGATGATCACCGCCAGTGCTAACAGCGCGATAACGGGTATCCCGGCTTTTTTTGCGGCACGTGTAATACGGCCTGGTTTTCTTTTTGGTTTCATCGGCGATTGGACAAGCGTTTATAATTGTTATGCGTGTGTCTGGAATATGCCGGCACTGAAAAAGCGGATGCCGGTTAACCCTTTTTCCGAGGTAGTTCGATGGCGATTGAAGTAGCCGGTTTCCGATCAGATTCCGCTCAGGCGGGCCATGTCCTGGCGGCGGCACGATCCAGGTTGGCCAATGCTTCCAGGTATTCGTAGCGTGCCGCCTGGTGACGTACCATGGACCGGGTCATGGCCGTTTGCGCGCTCAGCAGGGCCGTAACATCGACGGCCCCGTTTTCATAAAGACTCTGTGTCGTGCGCAGGGATTCTTCGGCCCGATCCAGTGCCCTGCGGGTTACCTCGCGTCGTTTAGATGCATTTTGTGCCGTCAACCGGGCATCTTCCAGATCGAGTTCGAGCTGTTTCCGGGTTTCTTTAAGGACGGCCAGAGCCTCTCGCCGGTGCGCCGAGGCTTCGGATCGGGCTGCTGACCGGGCATGACCGTCGAATATATCCCATTCGGCGGCTACCCCGACGCGGTAGCTTTCTTCAAAGCGGCTTGCCTTTTTGCTGTCCATATCCATCGATCCGAAGGCTTCCACGTTGGGACGGTAGGCCCGTCTTGTGCTTCTTGCATCCAGCCTGGCGGCCCTTGCATACGCGGCGGCGCGTAACAATTCGGGGCGCTCCGCCACGGAAAGGGATTCCGGATTGGCAGGAAGGCCAGCCGGCTCCTGCCGGGACGGCGATACGAGATTCTCCGGTGTTACGATGTCGGCGCCGATGGAGGTGTTCAGGGCGGCAACGGCAAGCCGGAATGCATTTTCAGCCTGGAGCAGGTCTTCTTCCGCCCGGGCGAGCTGTACCTCGAGATTCAGAACATCGGTTTTAAGCACCGTGCCTTCTTTAAAACGGTTTCGTGCCAATTCAAGGCTTTTTTCGATTTGGGCTTCCGCTTGCCTGTATACGCTGATCATTTCTCTTGCACGCAGTGCATTGTAATAGCCGCGGCGAACCTCGTATACGAGTTCATTTCTGCGGGCCGCCAGTTCGTGATCCGCGACTTCGATCCTTTTTTGTGCCGCATCTTCACCCAGTCGGCTTTGACCGCCGTCGTACAGAAGATAGCGGGCGTTCAGGCTGAGTCGGATATTCTGGGTATGGTCCGGATCGGAGGGATCGAGGTCCGGATCGCCGAGATCAAAACGCCGCTGGTTTAGTTCCATAATGAACGCCTGTGCCGGGTTGTCGGTTCGTTCATATCCGCCGGATGCGCTGATATGGGGATACCACGAGGCACGCGATTTCCGGTGGGCGGCTCTTGCTGAACGGATCCGGTAGGATGCAGCTTCGATCCCCGGGTTCATCTCCAGTGCGGCCCGTACGCATTCCTCAATGGAAAGGACCCTGGGGCGCGTTGTACGGGTATCCTGGCTGTCAGACGCCGCCTCCACGGCAGCGAGCCAGAAGAGATTTGCCAGCAGGAGTATAATAATGACTGCCGGAAAGGTAATCCCGAAAGACCGGCTCCAGGCGGTTGTTGCGGTTTTGGACCAAGTATGGAAACGTGCATTTGTCATGGGATTTGTTTTCATACCATAACAGGATAACGATGGATTGAAGAGGCGTCAAACCGTGCAAAATGCCCGGTTTATATCCGCATAACGGGCTGCTGAAACATCATCGGGCCGGCGATGGTATTTCGCCGGCCCGATGATGTTTCGTTTTAAAAAACAAGTTGACGGCCGGGAGCACGAAGAATTTACGATTCCTGAGCATTGCGCGGCAATGACCTTTTCCCGGCAGGCATGAACACTTTCCGGGTCAGCCGGCCGGACGGAAACACTTGGAAAAAAAAGAGTTATATGGTATCCTCCCGTGCCTCTCCGGTTTCCGTTTCTTCTTCAGGCTCCGCATCTTCAGGCTCCGCATCTTCAGGCTCCGCATCTTCGGTCTCTGCATCTTCGGGCTTCTCATCTTCCGAAGGTTCGTCTTCCAACGCTTTGTCTTCCGGCTCTTCCGGCATGAATTCCTCAAGCCTGGACTTAACCAGGTTTGTTTTGGATTCCAGGACCTCGATGCGGGCACCGGATTCGATGTCCAGTTCAGATGCTCTTCCGAGATATTCCAGGGCCCGCTCATATCCTTCGCGGGTATCTTCCGACATGGCAACGTCGGTCCGGTAGATCAGCATGGCAAAATCCACCTGCCGGAGACGCTTTTTCACCGCCTGCTTCTTCTCGGCGGTGAAGGCGAATTGATTTGCTTTTTCCAGGTTCTCGCGGATTGCGCCCAGGTCGACCTGAATATCCTTGTCGTCCATAAGCTGGTCGACTTGTCCCATATAGTGGTTATAGGCTAAGCGCATGACATCTTTGCGGTTGGTGGCTTCTTCCATGTCTTCCGGAATAGTGGCCCCTGGCAGAAATGCAATCTTGTTTTTTCCGGCCGGCGAAAAGTCGCCGCGCCAGATTTCAACACCGTCTCGTGTGTCTTTCAGGGTATATTGCTGGTTGTTGGCAATGCTCGTTGCGATCAGGATGAGAAAGATCACACCGAGGATGGCCACAAGCATTTTGGCGCCCCTGCCAAGCAGCGGTTCGCGTGGCGGTCCGGGGGGGCCGGGCGGAACGTCGTCCCCGCCGTCCCCGCCATCGCCATCCCCACCGCCTTTAGCGTCATTGGCGGGCGGTTCTTCCGGTGGCGGGGCCTGAGCAGAAACAGCAGGGGGGGCCTTGGCCTCCTTTGCCGCCTCTTTTTTCTTTTCAGCCGTTTCTTTTTGGACAGGTTCCGAAACCTCGGGCTTTATTTCCGGCGTCTGTTCCGTAGCAGCGGTTGCCTCCGGTTCAGTTACCGTCTCCGGTTTCGGTTCCGGCGGGGGCTCGGGAGCTTCTGTTTCCGGTGGTTTTTCCGCTTCCGCTTCAGGTGCCTTCACGGCTTCTTCCTCATTTGTTTCCGGTTCCGGTGGTTTGGGTTCGGCCGCTTTTTCTACCGGTTCTTCGATAGCAGGGGTGGGTGCTTCAGCCGTCTTTCCGGCCGCTGCCGGCGCCGGTGTTTCTTCGGCGGTTTCGGCTGCAGGCTTTTCAGGAGCTGTCGGTTTTTCGGTCTTCGGCGCATCGGGTATGCTCAGGTCGAATTGTTTGACAATGATGGCTCTATCCACGCCTTCAAATGCAGCAGGCGCGTTAAAGGTGCCCGCGCTCTTGGCATCCGGGGTCTCCGGCACAAAGGGTTTTTCCGGCTGCCACCAGTCGAAATGGCGTTTCAGGAGTTGCTCGATGGGAACAGGCTCTTTTTTCGGGTCGGGTTCGGTGGCTTCCGTTTCTGCTGTGGTTTCTTCAGGCGCCCCTGGAGTAGCCTCGGGTGCGATAGGTTCTGTTTCCGGGGGTTTTTCCGCTTTGGGTTCATCGGGTACGCTCAGGTCGAAGGTTTTCAAGACGATTGACCTGTCAACGCCGTCAAAGGCGGGAGGGGCGGTAAAATTAACCGCTTCGGCGTTTTCAGGAGCGAATGGTTTTTCCGGCTGCCACGTGTCAAAGCGATAGGCTATCAGTTCCTTGGCGGAGGGTTTTTTCTTCGGAGCCGGTTTTGCCTTGGCCTGGCCGGTATTTTTCGTCTCCGGTTTTTGCTGTTTTTTCGTATCCGTTTTGGCCGTTTTTTGGGGCTTTTCTTTTTTCTCCGGAGCGGGTGCTTCCAGGTCGACCGGCGCTATCAGAAGCTTACGGATCCGATTGGCCTCTTTGCTTTTTCCTTTGACTACCGGGGTAGCGGCGAAGTCCTTATCGTATGATTTGTCCGGTTTGGGCTTCCACGGCTTTTTCGGCGCCCA
>SLPT01000205.1 GCA_007131845.1 Desulfobacteraceae bacterium
GGGATCCCGTGGAGCCGTCCTCGATTACGTGAAGAATGGTAATGGATGCACCAAGCTGGGATGCCAGCACGACGGTTTGCTCGAACATCTGCACCGATGCCTTGGTGAGATCCGATGTAAAAAGAATTTTCCTGATCGGTTTTGCCATATATCCTTCCTTGAATTGCGGCCTTATAATACGGATGTCTTACAAGTGACGGCTTTTTCTATATCATGATAGGCAGCCATGTCGCGATTGGCGGAAAAAAGATCACCAGCAGAAGCACGAAAATCAGCACAATCACCGGCAACATGGCGCCTTTGAGTACAGTGTTGATGGGAATTCCGCCAATCTGGGAAACAACATACAGTACACCACCCATGGGCGGCGTGATCAGCGCCAGGTTCACGTTGATCATCAGAATCACGGCGAACCAGATGTTATCCCAGCCCATGTACATGACCACCGGGAACAGCAAGGGTATGGCAAGGTACATCAGGGCCAGGACCTCCATGAACATTCCCAGCAGAAACAATATGATATTGACAAGAAGCATCAGGAACAGCGGGGAGTAGTCCTGTTCTATGATAAAGGCAAGAATTTCCTGGGGAATCCTTCCGAATACGACCACATGACCAAGCATGGCGCCGCCGATAACGATGATGGCGACCATGGCGGAGAGATTGGCTGCGGACAGAAGAATGTCCCACATTTTTTTCAGGCTGAGCGACCTGTAAACCAGAAAACCGATCACGGTACAATAAACGGCGGCAATGGCTGCGGCCTCGGATGCGGTGAAGATGCCGAGATAAATGCCGCCCAGTATGATTACCGGTGCCATCAGCCCCCAAAACGCCTGCTTGATGGCTTCCAGGTGCGTCATGGTAAAAGGGGTATCTTCCGTTTCGGAAGGATCCTCGGATGAAACCCCGGCAAGCGCCTCACTCTGGGCATTCATCGAGGCCGACGGACTTCCGGCGCCGTCCTCCGTGTTACAGGCTGCCGGTCCGGAAGCAGGCTTGTCTTTTTCAATGCTCCATGGCGACAGGGCGACCAGCGCAAGGGAGTATAATATAATCAGCAGTATGCCGGGTATCATTCCGGCCATAAAGAGCCGGGCAATGGACTCGTCGGTCAGATACCCGTAGACGATCATGACGATACTCGGCGGGATAACGCTGCCGAGCGATCCGCCGGCGGTGATGGCCGCGGAAATGATGGTGTCCGAATATTTGGCCCGGCGGAGTTCCGGTATGGCAATCAATCCCATGGTGGACGCGGAGACAAAGCTGGAGCCGGTCATTGCGGAAAACACGCCGGAGGAAGCGATCGTGGCAATCCCCAGTCCGGATTTCATCCGGCCGAAAAACACCCGGGCCGCATCAAAAAGCCGCTTTCCCATGCCGGTCGCCGATATAAGCTGGGCGGCCAGAATAAACAGGGGGATTGCTACCAGGACGGAGGAATCGAGGGCCCCGTAGGCTTTTTCGATTCCCATGCCCATTGCCATTTCGAAATCCGTATACAGCGTCAGCAAGCCCAGGGCCAGAAACCCCAGCCCGAAGCCGACGGGAAGGCCGGATGCCAGAACCAACAGGAAAACAACGATAAAACCAATAATGTATAAGACCATGAAAAGCTAATCCATTTTGCGTGTCCGAATCATTGCCGGATGGATACGGCAACGTCTTCAACCAGTTTTTTCAAAAACTGCAGGGACAAAAGCGCCCCGCCGACGGGCACCAGCAGCCAGATAATCCACAAGGGCGTGTCCATGGCGCCCGAGCTCCGGTCATTGATGATATAGGCCACATGCGCCATCTCCGCGCCCTTGTAGATGAACACAAGGCAATAAGCCAGTCCCATGGTGTTGGTCAGCAGGCGCATTCGCCGCCTGTTTTTCCGCGACAACCGGTCGATGATTATCGTGATGGAAAAATGACTGTCATTTTTAAGGGCGTAAGCCGCCCCCAGAAAACCGACGCCCATACACAGATAAATGCTCAATTCCCCGACCCAGTAGGTGGGGGAATTGAACACGTAACGCATGATGACTTCATATGTAACGATGCAGGTCACAATCCCCAGGCAGACAGCGGCGAGAACGCCTCCGGCGGTTGCCGTATGGTCGACCCAGCGATAGAGAAAAAAACGCTTTGCTGCAGGTGATTCCATTCTGACAGATTCCTATTTCTCGGTTTCCAGATCCAATTCCAAATGGCCAAGGCTCAGTTCAAGGAGACGCTGCGCGGTCGCTCCATGCTCTTCAGCCCATTCCATCCATACAGGCTCGGCGATTTCCTGGATTTTCCGGCGCTCTTCATCGTCCATTATATGGATGGTCGCCCCATCTTTTTCCAATTCATTGATAAAATTCGCTTCCCAGGCTTTTCCGGTTTCCAGGGTCCGCATGGCTGCTTTTTGTCCTTCCGCCACCATGATCTTGCGGGCTTCTTCGGGAATTCTCTCCCACGTTCGCTTGTTGGCACAGACCAGGATGGTTGCATAACTCATGTCGATCTTCGTGTAATAGGGAGCCACTTCGTGGGATCGCTGGAAATAGCCGCCCACCGTGGAATTGGCATTGGCTTCGGCAACACCCCGGCGCAGGGCCATGTACTGTTCATCCTGGGGAATGGAAGTGTCCGGCGCAGCATTGAGCCGCCGCATGATATTGGAGAACATGGGACTGGCGGAAAGGATCCGTAGGCCTTCGAAATCTTCTATGGTTTCGATATTTTTCTTGTTGGAAAAGACCTGAACGCCGTCCAGGAAGCTGGGATAAACCAAGACCATGTTTCGCTGTTCCAGCTCGCTTTCGATGATCTCGAGGGATTCTCCCTTGTACGCCGCCGCGATCTGGTCCACGCTGTCAAAGGCAAAGGGGAGATACACGCCCTGGAGCATGGGGATCATACCGAGCATGGATGGTTGAAGAACCAGCCCCAGATCGATGGAGCCCCTGGCAACGGCACGGTGCATGTCGCCCGGTCCGAAAAGCTGACCGCCGGGATAGTCCACGATCTTGATCATGTCGCCGGCTTTATCATTGACGGTCTCGATCCACGCGTTTCTCGCCTCGGCCACGTAGTGGCTGGTCGGCCCCCATGTTGCCAATCTCAGTTCCATCACATCGGCCATGGCTGATCTGGGCATCAGGGTCATGGCAAGGGCAAAAAAACAACATACGCACAGAATAACTCTGTTTTTCATTTTCTCCTCCTGAAAGTGGGTTACAATCTGAACTCCGGCTTGTGTTCCGGTATGCAGGCGAAAAGCTGAATACCGTTTTCGGATAAGAACCGGCGTTATTTGTACTGTTCTATCAATATCCATGCCATAATAGACAATACGGCCCGTCCGGCGTGCCGATCGGAAGGGTAGGATTTATAATCAAATGGTTATCCGGATAGAAAAAAGAAGTACAATGACGGACCGGCTTAAAAAAAGCGTATAGGGTTACACTGTTGTAACTTTGCAGAGGTGTAACCCGTAACACTGTTTCTATTACCACGCCATTTCCATGTTTATAATCGACCTTCACATCCATACGAGCCTCGGCGGCGATTCTGATATCCGTCCGGAAGAACTGGTTGCCTGTGCGCGCAGGGCCGGCATGGACGGTATTTGTGTAACAGAACACCACTCCTGGGATCTGAGCCGTCCGTTCGACCGTATCGCCGAAGAGGAAAACTTCCCGATAATCCGGGGGCTCGAGTACCGTGCAGCGGAAGGCCACCTTTTGATATACGGCGTACCCGCGGGCAGGGGGGATCTGCCGCCGGGGCTGCCCATGCAGACGGCCGTCGACTGGGTCAACCGGCGGGGAGGCGCCGCGGTGCCTGCACATCCATACCAGCGTACTTATTCCGGAACTGCATTGGGCGATGCGCTATTGCAGTTGACCGGAATTGCCGCCATCGAGACCCATAACGGCAGCATCCGGCCGGAGGAAAATGAGCTGGCATGCAAAGCGGCCCGATCCATGGGAGTAAACGGCATCGGCGGCTCGGACGCCCATGGTGCCGAAGCAGTAGGAAATGCCTGCACCTGTTTTTCCCATCCTGTAACCAACGCGAAACAACTCGCGGAAGCGCTTAAAGCCGGTGGATATCGCCCTGAAATACAGCCCCCGGTTTGACACGGACGCAAAACCGCTTATTCTTTTTCCTAAACCGAGTTTAGGTTTTTAAAACCGGCCCCTGATGCATCCTGTTACCGTATTGGTCCTTTTGTTCCATCCGCAGCAGCTTTCGTGAAGCATTCCATTGAAACGGTTTGCCTGAAGGAAGGATTGCTTTTTCTTTCCCCGATCAGCCGCCCGTTTTTAATAAAGACAGATGCGGCTACACGAAGCCAAACACTATTTATGCCATTCAAAGGAGGAATCATGGGTATCCGTACAGTCGATGAATACAAGCAGAGCCTTAAAGACGGCAGAAAAGTCTATATCAGCGGCGAGAAAGTCGATGATGTAACCGCTCACCGCGTTTTAGGGGTGACAGTGGATACGGTGGGCGCCGGCTATGAACTTGCCGCATCCGAAGATCCGGAAATCCGAAACCTGGTGGTTGCCGAACATCCGGAAACCGGTGATCCGATCAACCGGTTTTTCGTTACGCCAACCTGCGCCGAAGACCTGAGGAACCGGACCCGCCTGATTCACACCCAAATGCGGCGAACCGGAGGGCTCCCGTTCGGAAAGGATATCGGTACCGACTGCCTTAACGCTGCAATGGCCGTGGCCAGGGAAATGGGCAATGAACAATACGAGAAAAACGCCGGAAACTTCCTGGAACACCTGCGCAAAAACGACCTTCACACCTGCGGGGCGATTACCTGCGTCAAAGGGGACCGCTCCAGGGCGCCGGCCGCACAGAAACATCCGGATTATTACCTGAGGGTGGTGGAGAAAAACGATGACGGGATCGTGGTCAAGGGGGCCAAGATTCATATTACCAGCGCGCCGGCGGCCAACGAGATCCTGGTGGTTCCCACGCGGCAGATGCGGGAAAACGAAGCCGACTACGCGGTGAGTTTCGCCATTCCGGCCAACACCGAAGGGGTCAGCTTTATCTGCCGCAACGGCAGGGGCCCCTGGTCGGACAAGGAATTTCATCCCGACCATCCCGTCCGGGAACTTACGGAAGCCATGATTGTTTTTGACAATGTCTTCGTCCCGTGGGACCGGGTCTTCATGTGCGGCGAATGGCAATATTCCATGTACCTTGCCTATACTTTCGCGACGTTCCACCGCTTTACAGCCATCAGCTACAAGATTCCCAGCGTGGAAGTGATGGCCGGCTGCGCCGTCGCCATGGCCCGGTATAACGGCCTGCTCAAGGTCGCGCACATACGGGATAAGCTCGCCGATATCGCGGCATACGTGGAGACCCTTCGGGCCCTGGCCAATGCCGCGGCAAACGATCCGGTATTCTACGGCGATATCGCAGTGCCCAACCCCCTGA
>SLPT01000358.1 GCA_007131845.1 Desulfobacteraceae bacterium
AAGCAATCGAGAGCGGAAAATATCGGCGGCGAAGTCCTTTGCAATATCTGGTAGCAATCAAGGAGTTGATAACATGTCTCGCGTAGGGAAAAAACCGGTACCGATACCGGATAAGACCAAGATATCATTAGCCGGAAGGGTCCTTACGGTGGAAGGTGCCAAGGGCAAGCTGAGCCGGACGATTCATCCGGATGTGGATCTCAATATCGAAGACGATCAGATCCTATTGAGCATACGGCGAAACGATAAGAAGACCAAAGCCCAGTGGGGGACAGCCCGGGCACTGGTCGCCAACATGGTTACCGGGGTAAGCCGGGGTTTTGAAAGAGTGCTCGAAATTAACGGCATTGGGTACCGGGCGGAAGTCAAGGGAAACACGGTCGATCTGCACCTTGGTTTTTCCCATCCGATCCAGTTTGCGCTGCCGGAAGGGGTATCGGCCCAGGTGGAGAGAAACACCCTCAAGCTTTCCGGCATTGACAAGGAAAAAGTCGGATTTGCCGCTGCATCCATCCGGAAGTTCCGGCCACCCGAGCCGTACAAGGGCAAAGGCGTCAAGTTCGCCGAGGAAACCATCATCCGGAAGGCCGGAAAGACTGGTAAATAGTTTTGTGCATCAACTGCCGGGATTTAAGGTTCGTGTCATGTCACTTCGGCTATAGCGATTCCAGAGCGGATCGATTGACAGCCAATTGATAAAAACCGACACGATTCGGCAGAACAATACCGGTCAGGCAGGATAGTTTACAGATACCATAACGACAACGATCAGGATCTTGAATCATGGGAGCCATGGACACGAAAAAAGCCATGCGGCTGAAACGGAAAAAACGGATCAGAACAAAGATTTCCGGCACATCGGATCGCCCGCGCCTTACTGTTTTCCGCAGCGCAAAACACATATATGCGCAGCTTATCGACGATACCCGGGGACAAACCCTGATATCCGCATCCACCGTGGAAAAGCAGGTTCGCGATGGGCAAAAGCCGGAAAGCAAGGTACAGGCAGCGCAGGAAATCGGTAAGCTTGTCGCGAAGCGGGCGATGGATAATGGGATTCAGGCGGTGGTGTTTGATCGCAACGGCTATAAGTACCACGGCCGGGTAAAAGCCTTGTCCGACAGTGCGCGTGAAATCGGACTGGATTTTTAAATTAATTAAGGAGGCGATCTTTTGTATAAAAAAGACACAGACGAAAACCTGTTTATCGACAAGGTCGTTCATATCAGCAGGGTTGCAAAGGTCGTGAAAGGCGGTCGCAGGTTCTCCTTTAGCGCCATGGTGGTTGTCGGGGACGGTGAAGGCAACGTCGGGTACGGCCTCGGCAAGGCCCACGAAGTTCCGGAAGCCATCCGGAAGGGCGTTGAAAAAGCCAAAAAAACGATGGTCGCAATACCCCTTGTAGACGGTACAATTCCCTACCAGATCATGGGACGCTTCGGCGCCGGTTCGGTATTCCTGAAGCCGGCCGGCAAGGGTACCGGCGTTATCGCCGGCGGTGCCGTTCGCGCGGTGCTCGAGGCAGTCGGCGTGGAAAACATTTTGACAAAATGTATAGGTTCCAACAATCCCCACAATGTCGTAAAGGCGACCATTGAAGGGCTCAGCCGGCTCCAGAGCAAAGAACAGGTGGCGGCAAAACGGGGCCTGACCGTCGATCAGTTATAAGGTAGTGCGATCGCTATCGATAAAGCATTACCAGGAAGAATCATCAGAAGCGAGAAGATAAGGAAACGGTATTATGGCATCCCGATTAAAGATCACCCTTGTGCGGAGTATGGTCGGCCGTCCGGAAAAACACCGGAAGGTGTTGCGGGGTATGGGCCTTACCAGGATGAATAAAACGGTAGAACTGGAAAATACGCCCGCTATTCGTGGAATGGCGAACAAAGTATCTCACCTTGTCCGCCTGGAGGAAACCTAATGAGATTGCATGATCTGGCACCGGAGGAAGGTTCCCGGAAAAATAGAAAACGACTCGGGCGGGGCGTGGGCTCAGGCCAGGGTAAAACCGCCGGCCGCGGAACAAAAGGCTTTAACAGCCGTTCCGGCGGCGGAGTGAGCCCCGGCTATGAGGGCGGTCAGATGCCGCTGCAGCGCCGGCTACCGAAACGCGGATTCACCAATATCTTCAAGAAGTCCTTCGAGATTATAAATATCCGGGATCTTAAGGGGTTTGAAGGCGGCGCGACGGTTGATGCCGATGCGCTGGTTTCGGCGGGGGTTTTGAAAAACACCCGCAAGCCCGTCAAGCTTCTGGGGCAGGGGGATATCGATGTCGCCCTGCAGGTGAAGATAACCGCGGTCAGCGAATCGGCAAAAAGCAAGATTGAGGCTGCTGGCGGTAAAGTAGAGGTTGCATGATATGGCTGTTTCAGGCGCCGGAGCCCAGAACATACTGAAAATTCCCGAGCTCAAGCGAAGAATTTTATTTACGCTTGCACTGCTCGCCGTGTACCGGGTTGGTGTGCACATTCCGACTCCCGGAATCGACGGTGATTCGCTTTCCGCGTTTTTCGCTATGCACCAGGACACGATTTTTGGTATTTTTGACATGTTTTCTGGCGGTGCACTGGAGCGCCTGTCCGTTTTCGCTCTTGGGATCATGCCTTACATCAGCGCATCGATCATCCTGCAGCTCCTGAAAGTGGTTATTCCGCATCTGGAACGGCTTTCCAAGGAGGGCGAGGAAGGCAAGAAAAAGATCACCCAGTATACCCGGTACGGCACTATCCTTCTTAGCCTTATTCAGGGATTCGGCATATCGGTGGGGCTTGAAAACATGAGCGGCCCCGGGGATGTTGCCATCGTAAACGATCCGGGCTGGGCATTCCGGCTGATGACCATGATTACGCTCACGGCCGGAACCGCTTTTATCATGTGGCTGGGCGAGCAGATTACCGAGCATGGCATAGGAAACGGTATATCCCTTATCATTTTTGCCGGTATTGTAGCCCGGCTTCCGGTTGCCATCGGAAACACCATCCAGATGATCGCAGCCGGCGAAATGGCGATTTTCGGAATCATTCTTCTTGTGGTTTTCATGCTTGGGGTTGTCGCTTTCATTGTCTTCATGGAGACCGCGCAGCGGCGTATTCCCGTTCAGTATGCCAAACGGGTCGTAGGCCGGCGAATGTACGGCGGCCAAAGTACGCACCTGCCGTTGAAAATCAATACGGCAGGGGTTATTCCGGCGATCTTTGCATCGTCGCTGATTATGTTTCCTGCGACAATCGCCAGCTTTTACGAGGATATGCCGATCATGGGTTATGTATCGGCGTCCCTCCAACCGGGAGCCTTTATCTATGAGGCGCTTTTTGTTGCATTTATCGTGTTTTTCTGCTTCTTTTACACGGCCATCGTTTTCAATCCTTCGGATGTGGCTGAGAACATGAAGAAGCATGGCGGCTTTATCCCCGGCATCCGGCCGGGACAAAGCACTGCGGATTATATCGACCGGGTGTTGACCCGGATCACGCTGGCCGGTGCGATTTACGTTTCCGCGGTGTGTGTGCTGCCGTCCATACTCATGACGCGATTTAACGTGCCGTTTTACTTCGGCGGCACTGCGCTTCTCATCTGCGTGGGTGTGTCCATTCACACGGTTCAGCAGATTCAGTCGCACCTGATCACGCGGAATTACCAAGGATTTTTGAATCCGACACCGGGAAAGCAGAAAAAGTAGCAACCCGTTTTTATCCAATCCGTAAGGGAGATCCGGATGACCAAGGAAGAACCGATCAAGGTTCAGGGTAAGGTGCTCGAAACCCTGCCCAATGCCATGTTCAAGGTGGAACTGGAAAACAAGCATCAGATACTGGCGCACCTGTCGGGCAAAATGCGGATGCATTTCATCAAGATTTTGCCCGGTGATTCGGTCACCGTTGAACTTTCACCGTACGATCTGACCCGTGGACGGATCACGTACCGATCAAAGTAGCAGGACCGTGGCGCCCGCATCTGTTTTGCCGTAAGCATAAAAGGGGATTGAAATGAAAGTTAGATCGTCCGTCAAAAAAATTTGCCGCAACTGCAAGATCATCAAGCGCAGGGGCACAGTCCGGGTGATTTGTATCAACAAGCGCCATAAACAGCGGCAGGGCTAACAAGGAGGCATGACCATTGGCAAGAATTGCAGGAGTTGATTTACCCAGGGGAAAGCATATAGTCGTCGGACTGACCTATATCTTCGGTATCGGACCCTCCACTTCCCGGCGGATTTTGTCAACCACCGGCATTGATGAAAGAACGCGGACAGACGATCTGTCCGAATCCGAAATCAATGAAATCCGTAAGGCCATCGATAACGAGTACAAGGTAGAAGGCGAACTGCGCTCGGAAGTGTCGATGAATATCAAGCGCCTGATGGATCTGGGCTGCTATAGGGGACTGCGTCACCGAAGGTCCCTTCCCGCAAGAGGCCAGCGAACCAGTACCAATGCCCGGACGCGGAAAGGGCCACGGCGTACTGCGGTTAAGAAAAAGGGCGGCGCAAAGAAAAAGTAATTCAATGTGAATAGAGGCAAAACCGATGGCGAAAAGAAAAGCAGTCCGTACGAAGAAAAAGGTAAAAAAGAATATATTAAACGGTGTGGTGCATATTCAGTCTTCGTTTAACAATACGATTATTACCATCACCGATCCTGCTGGAAATGTCATTTCCTGGTCCACTGCCGGCATGAACGGCTTCAAAGGGTCCCGGAAGAGCACCCCGTTTGCCGCCCAGCTCGCATCCGAAGACGCAGCGAAAAAGGCGCGGGAGCACGGGCTCAGAAATGTCGAGGTGTACGTCAAGGGTCCGGGTCCGGGCCGGGAGTCCGCGGTGAAATCCCTGCAGGCCTCGGGGCTTACCGTTACGATGATCAAGGACGTCACCCCCGTGCCGCACAATGGCTGCAAACCGCCCAAGAGGCGCAGGGTTTAGTCTGAAACGCACCAATCGGATATATATTTACGAGGGAGGATACGTTGTCACGATATCGTGGATCGGTCTGCCGGCTTTGCCGGCGTGAAAATTTGAAGTTATACCTTAAGGGGGACCGCTGCTATTCGGATAAATGCGCCATTGACAGGCGTACTTATCCACCGGGACAGCACGGCCAGCGTCGTGGTGGCAAGATTTCCGACTACGGCGGGCAGTTGCGCGAAAAGCAGAAGGTCAAACGGATGTACGGTCTTGGCGAAAAGCAGTTCCGACTGTTTTTTCACCGGGCGGACGCCGGAAAGGGCGTTACGGGTGAAGCGCTTCTGGTAATGCTGGAAAGACGCCTCGACAATGTGGTTTACCGACTTGGCTTCGCCAATTCCAGGGCACAGGCTAGGCAGTTGGTCAAACACAACCATTTCCTTGTCAACGGTAAGAAGGTCAACATTCCATCATACCAGATCCGCGTCGGCGATG
>SLPT01000012.1 GCA_007131845.1 Desulfobacteraceae bacterium
CTCAAACATCCCCCATATTACCAACGCCGGCCGGAAAGGCGGCTCCAACGTGGCCGCGGCCGTGATCAACAGCCTGGTCATCCAGGCCACAGAAAACCGACAAGGAAAATGACATGGACAAATCTATCGGTACACTTTACGGTATCGGCGTAGGCCCCGGCGACCCGGACCATATCACGCTCAAGGCGGTAAAGGCACTTTCGAAGGTGGACGTGATCTACACGGCTTCCTCCACCAAAAACAACCACAGTCTGGCGGTGCAGATCGCGGCCCCCCATATCCCGGAAAGCACGCCCGTGCACCGGATCGCCTTTCCCATGTGCAACGACAGGGACGTGCTGGAAGCCGCATGGGAGGAAAACGCCCGCATTGTCGCAGATTCCCTGAAAGAAGGAAAAGACGCGGCGTTTATTACTCTCGGGGACTGCCTCACCTATTCCACCTACGGATATCTCTCCCGCCAGGTGAAAAAGTTCCTTCCCGGAGCGAAACTCGTTGCCGTTCCGGGCATTACCGCCTACCAGGCGGCCGCAGCCCGGGTCAACCGGCAGCTTGTGGAAGGTGAAGAGTCCCTTGTGATCCTTTCCGGGGTGGAAGGCGGTGACCGGTTCCGGGAGATTGCGAAAAGCACCGAAAATGCGGTATTCATGAAAGCCTACAAAAATGTGGCCGATATTCGCAAAGCCCTGGAAGAAAACGACTGGAGCCGCAATGCCGTGGGCGTGAAGAGCTGCGGGCTGCCCGAGGAAAAGCTGATCGAAAACCTCTCGGATTTTGAGCATACGCCGCCGGACTACTGGACACTGATTTTATCCGGGAAAAGAAAAGAATAAACGATTTCGATGCAAAAACAGAAACCGAAATACAAACGCCTTGCCGTATCAATAGCGGTATCCATGCTCATGGCGGCCGCAGGCACGCTGTTTATCGACGCCATGGACATGGAAACGGTGACGGACCGGATCGTTTTGCCGCTTGCCCGCCTGTGCGTCTTTATCGGCCTGGGCCTGGCAGCCGCCCAGGTGCTGGAGGCAAAAGGCTGGACCCGGCGGCTGGGATTTTTGGCCCGGCCCATGTTCTCTTATGCCAATCTGGGAGATCGGTGCAGCGCAACCTTTTCCGCGGCTTTTTTTTCAGGGGTTTCCGCCAACGCCATGCTGGTCGATTATCACCGGGAAGGAAAGATCACAAAGCAGCAGATGTTTCTGACCAATTTCATCAACCAGTTCCCGGCCTTTTTCCTGCATCTGCCCACTACGTTCTTCGTGGTGGTCTCCATCACGAAAACCGCCGGGCTTATCTACTTCGGTCTCACCTTTGCCGCGGTGGCCCTGCGGACGATCCTCTTCGTGATCTACGGACGGTTTTTCGTGCGCAGGCAGCCCGAAGGCGAAAAGGCGTCTCCGGACAGCCGGCAGGAAAACGGGCGGCAGCAGCAGAAGACCAACAATGTCCTGGATGCGCTGAAAGCGAGGCTTCCGAACCGGTATGCGGGGATCTTGTTCTACGTGGTTCCCATATACGTTGGGATCAGCCTGTTGACGGCCATGGGGGCGTTCGATTATCTGCGCGATGCCATGGCCGGTCGGCTGGCTGTGGAATTCGTGCCGGTGGAGGCGCTTTCGGTGGTCATCCTCAGCTTTGTGGCGGAATTCACATCCGGATTTGCCGCGGCCGGCGCCCTGCTCGACCAGGGGGTCATCACCGTGAAGGAAACCGTCCTGGCGCTGATAGCAGGAAACATCCTGGCTTTTCCCGTGCGCGCCCTCCGGCACCAGATTCCCCGGTATATGGGTATTTTTTCACCCAAAACAGGCTTGCAGCTGCTGTTGCTCGGCCAGTTGTTCCGGGTGGTTAGCCTTATCATCGTTGCGGTGATCTATTATGCAGTGGCTTGAAAAAAGTATTTTAAAATGACCCGTCAAGATAAAAAAAAACAACTCCGCTCCGGGTTTACCACGGGCGCGGCCGCGGCCGCGGCTGCGCGGGCGGCCGTTTTGCTGCTGTCAGGCGGCAGCGCGCCGGCAAGCGTGCCGATCCGACTCTTGACCGATCGATGGATCACGATAACGGTTCACGATGCAAGGAGCGGGATCGGTGAAAACGGGATGCGATACGCCGCGTGCACGGTCATAAAAGACGCGGGCGATGACCCGGACGTCACCAACCGCGCGGAAATCGGAGCCAAGGTGCAGTTTGCGGGAAAGCCCGGCGAAATCATGATTTGCGGCGGGAAGGGCGTTGGAACGATCACGCGGCCCGGGCTGGAGCTTTCCCCCGGCGAGCCGGCCATAAACCCCGGACCCCGGATAATGATCCGGGAGGCCGTGGACCTTGCGCGGAACGAGGCTGAAATCCGAACCGGTGTACGCGTTGCCGTATTCGTACCGAACGGGGAGGCGATTGCCCGCCGAACCCTGAACGCCCGGCTGGGAATCGAGGGCGGCATATCGATCCTTGGAACCACAGGCGTGGTAACGCCCATGTCCCACGAGGCATACATTGCAACCATCGAATCGGGCCTTTCCGTTGCCAGGGCCTGCGGCTCCGATATCGCGGTGCTGACAACCGGCCGAAGAAGCGAGCGGCACGCCCGGAAGCTGATTCCCGGACTGCCGGAAACCGCCTTCGTCCAGATGGGGGATTTTTTCGGCCGCTCCATGGAAATCGCCGGGGAAAAAGCATTTGCTAACGTCGTGCTGGCGGTCTTTTTCGGCAAGGCAGTCAAAATGGCCTGCGGGCACCGGCACACCCATGCGGCAACCGCACGACTCTCCCTGGAGCACCTGGGAAAACTGGCACAAGCAGCCTGCGGCGATGCTTCGTTGGTCCGCTGGATTCCAACGGCCAACACGGCCCGGGAGGCCTTTTTCCGGATCCGGGATGAATGTCCGCAACTTCTTGACGATGTGGCAAATCAGGTGGCTGTAAACGCCCGGGGATTTTCGAAAGACCGTCTTGCGGTGCGGGTCGCTCTGCTGGATTTCGATGGATATACCGTATCGGATGTTCGTTTGCCGGCCGGGGGGAGATAGAGAAAAATTCATAGTGTTTTTTCGGGATCGCTATCGCTATCGGGATCGGGATCGATATTTTCTTTTTTAAATTCGATAGCGATCCCGATAGCGATAGCGATTAAGGGGGGGCAAAATACTCATGCAAGCCGATTCAATACACGATTGGAAACGAAAATGAAAACCGTTCATGTTATCGGCGTGGGACTGGGATATTCCGATCTCACGCAGAAACACCATGAAATCATTGCCCGGGCCGATGTCCTGGCCGGGGGAAAAAGACACCTTGCATGGTTTCGGGAACACCCGGCCCGGAAACGGGTAATCACCGCACCGATAGAAGCGGTAATCGCCGATATCCAAACCTGGATGACGGATCAAGAGGTGGTCGTTCTTGCCAGTGGGGACCCGTTGTTTTACGGCATCGGGGAAACCCTGGCCGACCGTCTCGGGCCGGAACGGGTGCGGATTCATCCCAATGTTTCGGTCATGGCCGAAGCCTTTGCCCGGATCGGGCGGACATGGAAGGATGCCGCCGTGGTGAGCCTCCACGGCAGGCAGCAAAACACCGAAAAACTCCTGTCGGCCATCGACCGGGGAGTACCGGTTTTCGTTTTCACGGATCCGGCCAATACGCCGGAGACCATCGCCCGGATCGTTTTGGACCGCCACCCCTCGGGTATACGGATCTGCGTGGCGGAGCGCCTGGGCGAACCCGAAGAGCGGATCCGATGGCTCGAGCGGGAAGGGGACGCGGCAGGCTGCATGGAACCCAACGCCGTGATCCTGCTGCCGGAAGCAGGCAGGGAAAATGGTACTGTACCGCCGGGCAACCCGGACGAAACCTTTGTTCATGACAAGGGGATGATCACCAAACAGGACGTGCGGGCCGTATCCCTTTCCCGGCTCGGGCTGACTGCCGGCAGCGTGCTGTGGGACCTTGGCGCAGGCAGCGGATCCGTGGGGATCGAGGCGGCGGCCCTACTGACAAACGGCCAGGTGGCTGCGGTGGAAAAGCATCCGGAGCGGGTGGCGGCTATCCGGGAAAACATCCGGCGCTTCGGAGCCGACAACGTGACCGTTCATCACCTGCACCTTCCGGAAGGGATGGATACGCTCCCCGATCCGGATCGCATTTTCGCGGGCGGCGGGGGAAAGGATCTTCCGGACATCCTCGGCAAAGCGGCCAGGCGCCTCAAACCCGGCGGCCGCATTGTCGTCAACGCCGTGGTGATGGAAACCCTGGCTGCCGCCCGGGCCGCACTGGAACAATCGGGCCTGTCCTGCGAGGTGCTCAACGTCCAGGTGAGCAAAGGAAAACCCATGCCCGCAGGCATCCGCTTTTGCGCGGAAAATCCCGTGTTCGTGCTGCACGCGAAAAAACCCGCCGAATGCCGGGATGCGGATCGATCCGGGGAAAGAGGCGAAAACCCGCCGGTTCGCTTCGTGGGCGCCGGTCCCGGGGATCCGGCGCTTATCACCGTGAAGGGACAAAAGGCCCTCCGGGAAGCGGATCTTGTCGTATATGCGGGATCTTTGGTTCCGGAAGCCGTTCTGGCCTGGGCCAACCCGGCAGCCGAATGCAAAAGCAGCGCCGGGCTGCACCTGGAGGCAATCACGGACCTGATGGCCGCAGCTTTCCATGAGGGAAAGCGCGTAGTCCGGCTCCACTCCGGCGATCCGTCGCTCTACGGAGCCATCGCCGAACAGATGAACCGACTGGAGGAAAAAAAAGTTTCCTTTTCCGTCATCCCCGGGGTAACGTCCGCGTTCGCCGCGGCCGGGGCGCTTTTGCTTGAATACACCGTGCCGGAAAAAACCCAGACGCTCATCCTCACGCGCGCGGCCGGACGGACGCCGGTTCCGGAATCCGAAGACCTGAAAAGCCTGGCAGCCCATGGCGCTGCCATGGCTATCTACCTGTCCGCCGGGCTGGCGGATCAGGTGGAAAAGGATTTGTGCCACGGGTATGGCCCGAATGCCCCGGTTGCGGTCGTTCACCGGGCATCCCGGCCGGATCAGCTTATTTTCCGGACCACAGCCGGAAATCTTGCAAAGACCCTTTCGGAAAACGATATCCGCTCCACCGCGCTGATCATTGCAGGGCCTGCCCTCACAGAAAACCGCGGGCTTGAAAACGCATCGAAGCTATACGACCGATCGTTTTCCCACGGATGCAGAAAGGCCGACCAATGAAAGACGCAAAGTCCTCGATTGCCATCTGGGCGCTCACGCCGAACGGGGCCCGTCTTGCGCAAACCATTGCGCACCGGTTTCGCGGGGCATCCGTTTTCACCGGACGGGCCGTAAGCAACGCGCCGGCAAGGGCGATTTCGTTTTCGTCCCTTGCAGATGCCGTAGCAG
>SLPT01000032.1 GCA_007131845.1 Desulfobacteraceae bacterium
CCCGGCACATCGCTTTATATCCGGCCCACCATCATTGCCATGGATCCGTTTCTGGGCGTCCGTGCGTCGTATACCTACCGGTTTTTCATTATCCTGTCCCCGGTGGGGCCCTATTACAAGGAGGGCTTCGATCCGGTGAAGATCTGGGTTACCGAGGAATATGTCCGCGCGGTTCCCGGCGGCGTCGGCGACGTGAAGACGGCCGGTAATTACGCAGCCAGTCTATGCGCGAGCGAAGAAGCCCAGCGCCGGGGATACACGCAGGTGCTCTGGCTCGACGGCGTGGAGCGGCGCTATATCGAGGAGGTCGGGTCCATGAACATCTTCTTCGTCATCGACGATGAAATTATTACACCGGCCCTGAGCGGCAGCATCCTGGCGGGCATCACCCGGGACAGCGTGATTCAGCTTGCGGCCCGGTGGGGAAGCCCCGTCACTCAGCGGCGCATTTCCATCGATGAGGTGATGGAGGCCCATGATGCCGGAAAGCTTCAGGAATGCTTCGGTTCGGGCACCGCCGCCGTGATTTCGCCGGTGGGAGAAATCAAGTACAAGGACCGGGTGCTGGCGATCGGCAACGGCGCCGTCGGCCCCTGGGCCCGCAAATTCTTCGACACCATCACCGGCATGCAGTACGGCCGGGAACCGGACACGGAAGGATGGGTCGAGCCGCTTGAGTAGATAGCATAAACTTTTCCCGGATAACCCGGAACAGCCCATAGGATGTGCTGACGCAGGAAGCGCATCAATAGCGTTGCACCGCACCAATTAAAAAAAGGGAGACGAACTTCAAAGTCCGTCTCCCTTTTTATCTGCCGAATCCGGATTGTCCACGTCCGGTTTAATTGATCTCGATCTTCTTCGTGGTACCCTGTTCGGTTTTCGGGATTGTCACTTCCAGCACACCGTCCTTGTACGCGGCATCCACCTTTTCGGAATCCACATTGTCCGGAAGGGTGAAAGAACGCTGGAACTTACCGTAAAACCGTTCCTTGCGGAAGTATTTGTCTTCGTTGACGTCCTCTTCGTGCTTTCTCTCACCGCTGATGGTCAGAATGTTGTTTTTGACATCGACCGATATATCTTCCTTATTAACGCCTGGAAGCTCTGCATTGACCACGATTGCATCGTCTTTTTCATAGGTGTCGACCATGGGGCGCCATTCCATGAGGCCCATGTCTTCACCCTGACCGATTTCGGGAAACATATCGTCGAACAGCCGGTTTACCCGATTCTGCAGTGTCGGTAATGCAGTCCACGGATTGCTTCTTACAAGTGCCATAACGCACACCTCCTTTCATTGTTTTTAAACCGATATATGTTTTTATATCAGACTTTTATCTGTCTGTATAATAATCACACAAACAACGCTTTCAAGGGGGTGTGTAAAAAATTTTTATACCTAAAACGTCTTGCCGATCCCCACCCCGAAGTGAATCCGGGGGGAGCGGGTGGCCCCGGGTTCCCAAATCCATACATCCCCTTTGACAACAGGGTGCTCATACGGGTAGTCGCCGATGGTCCTGGTATCGGATCCCGCGACGCGGCCTGCCACGGTAATCAGTTTGCCGGGCGCGTGGATCGCCGGGTCGGCAAAGGCGTCGGATCGGATCAGAAACCGCCCGCCCGACGGTTTTTCCGGCTGCGGCCGGTTGGAGCGGTCCGTCGGAAACTGGACCACCGTGATCTCGGAGTGATCTTCGAAGTTTTCGGTGCGGACAATACGTCCGCCCAGGATCACGAATTCGTCGACATAGGCCTCCGGTTCGGCCTGAAGGGTTTTGAAATCCCCCTTCCAGCTGACCCTGTCCTCGATCTCCCGGGGGATTTTCGGTCCGCAGCCAAAGGATACACTGATCAACAGAATCACTACCGGGATGATAACATGCCTGGCTTTCATAGTACCTCCGGCTTTTCGGGTAATGCCCGGTTACAGGATGTGCTGACGAAGGAAGCCCATCATTTTAACGCCGCCGCCACAAATCCCACGGGAGAATGGCGTTTATGATGCGCTTCCTTCGTCAGCACATCCTATGCGGCTGATCGGGATTTTTTTACGAAGCCGTCTTCCCTGGCCTTGACGAAAAATCCTGCTTTTCGTTCGGCCACTAGGTATATTATACCGGTAAAGGCGGCTCGTTGCAAAAAATTACTGCGGTGTATTTGCGGAGAAACAGGGCGCCGGATACACCAAGGGGGCGACGAATCGGATCCGCCGCCCCCTTGGGGCCCATGGTACTCAGGAGGACGTATGGCTGTATAGTGGCTGAACGAAAACCGTCTTTTTCGCCAATCTCTGGGTTCGGTTCAAATTTTAATCCTCAAAATCATTTTCGCCGTCCTTGACCTTGACGAAAAATCCTGGTTTTCGTTCGGGCACTATATGCAGGCGGTCAATGACCGCCGCAACGGTGGTTTGGATCATTTCCGCCGCCGCCGCATGTGTGATTCAGCGTAAACTGCTGCAGGTTTCCCGTGAGCAATTCATTTACGGCATTCCCGACGATTTTTTCCGAACCGCCGAAATAGACTTCGATGCCGACTTCCGTAAAACCCATGAGGGGCCGCATGCCCATCCCTCCGGCAATGAGTCTTTTCACGCCGCGGTCGGCCAGGTAGCGGACCGGGGCCATGCAGCCGCCCTGCTCATGGGGGATGTTGGGAATGACATCGACGCTTTGGATTTCTCCTTTAGCAACCGAAACCAGGGTATACAAATCGCAATGCCCGAAATGCGCTCCCAGGGGAGCCTCCAGCCCGCCGGGCGCAGCGGATGGTACGGCAATCAGTGTGTTCATCAGTGCTCCTTTTTACTTTTGACGGCTTTGTTAACGCTCAGCCTATATTCATTGTTTTTGACGGCTTCGTTAAAAGTCCAATATCTGCACCTGCGTGCGATTCCTAAGAATTTTAATTGCGCTAAGCACTCTGCATTCTTAAAAATCGCGCACGCCTTGATCCTGGACTTTTGACAAAGCCGTCAGATCACGACCTTTACGAGTGCATCCTACTCGTTACCAATCACATAAAATACCAAGTTGATATCCTCAAACAACGCGAGTTCGTATTTTCTGCAAATGTGAGCATATGCACAAAAATAAAATAGGAGCTCCACCCGTTGTTGTCAATGCATTTTTTTCCCTTCCGCTGTGTTTTCCTGCTTTTTGGCAGACAGACGATGCCGGGGCTTGAAAGCCCCCGCTGAATGGTTAATACTTTGTCATACGGGTGGTTTTTTCATCCAGGGTCAAAAGGGTAATTGTTTTGACAAAACGATGGATTTTCAGAAATTTTGCGAGGCATCAACCACACATGAGTTCAAACGATCCGATATTGCTGTGCACCGACATGGACCGGACCATTATCCCCAACGGGTTGGGGCCTGAATCCCCGGATGCAAGGCCCCTTTTCCGCCGGGTGGCCGAGCATCCGGGCATCATTTTGGCCTATGTTACGGGCCGGGATACGGAACTTATCGCCCGGGCGCTCTCGAACTGGGCTTTGCCGCTGCCGCGGATTGCCGTGGGTGATGTGGGAACCAGCATTTATGACGTCTCCGCAACGACTGAAAATCCGGTATTTTCCCCGTGGCCGGAATGGGAGGAGGAGATCGCAAAAGATTGGAACGGCCGAAGCGGCGAAGAGATCGCGACAATGTTTTTAGATATGAAGATGCTTCGGCCGCAGCCGCCGGAAAAACAAAAAAAATTCAAGCATAGCTATTATGCGCCCCCGGATACGGACCTCGAGGAACTATCCGAAACGATGCGGCAACGGCTTTCGGATAACGATATCGCCGCAAGCGTTGTCACCAGTATCGATGAAATGACGGATACCGCACTCGTGGATGTGATTCCGGCACGTGCGACCAAGGCGCATGCCGTCCGGTTCATCATGAAACGCTTGGGAATCGATGTTTCCCGGGTGATATACGCGGGGGATTCCGGCAACGATCTGCCCGCGCTGACAGCAGGATTCAACGCGGTTCTCGTGAAAAATGCCGCCGATGACGTGCGGCGCCAGGCGCGGGAAACGGTATCCCGTAAAAACAGGGACACGTGTCTTTACGAGGCCGGGGGTGGATTTCTGGAGATGAACGGCAGCTATTCGGCAGGCGTCATCGAGGGGCTGGTTCATTTTGTACCGGAAATCCGGGAGTGGCTCGTGCACGAGAGTTCCGGCCTCACGGCCAATGCAAAATCCAACAATGGATCGGAACAATGAAGTCAATTACCGCATATCGTAGTAAAGCCATGGTATTGCTGCTGCTGGTTCTTCCGGCGTTATTTCTTTCGGCCTGTTCGGTCGTGTCCAGGGATATACGGCGCGATGCGGCACCGGATATCACCTTTGAATCGTTGAAACCGGATGCCGCTCCGTATGAGGGCGAGACCGTGATTCTGGGCGGGTATATCCTGGAAACCGCGAATCTCGCCGAACAGACCAGAATCCTGGTTCTTCAGGCGCCGCTTAGCTTGCGCGGCGAACCGAAGGCGCGTGACCGCTCCGGCGGGCGGTTCGTGGTACTCTATGACGGATTTCTGGATCCTGAAGTGTATAAAAGAGAACGTAAGCTCACCGTGGCCGGGGAGGTGATGGGAACGGAGCCGACCCGGATCAACGGGCACGAGTATCCCCTGCCTGTACTCAAGCCTCTCGAGATTCACCTGTGGCGGGAGCATGAGCACCCCGGGCGATATTATTACTATGACCCGTTTTATCCCTGGCCGGACCCCCATTTCCGATTCCGGCCTTACCCATATTATTTCTGGTAGTCAGTGCCTGAACGAAAACCGTCTTTTTCGCCAATCTCTGCGTCCGGCTCAAATTTTAATCCTCAAAATACATCGAGTATTCCTGCGGATAAAATTTTTGCCGTCCTTGACCTTGACGAAAAATCCTGGTTTTCGTTTGGGCACTAGTACCGCCGGCTCACCAGGGCTTTCTGGCGCATGCGTTTTTTTTCGTCCTTTTCCACGTAAATCGGCTTGCCCGAGCCCCACGCCCGCTCTGTCCAATACATCGTCGTTGAAACGGTCGACGGCGTCGGGGTGAACACCTGCACCTGCTCCGGGGTGAACCGCAGCGTTTGCCTGCAGAAATCATTCAAGCGCTGCATGTCTTCGTCGGTGCATCCCGGGTGGGCCGCGATGAAATAAAACGTCAGGTAAAGTTTTTTATCGGCTTTTTGCCGGGCGCGCCCGAAGGCTTCGATAAATTCCCTGGTCGTTTGTATACCCGGCTTTCCCATCACCTTCAGCACGTGATCTTCGGAGTGCTCCGGTGCGATCTTGAGCTGGCCCGATACGTGATGCTTTACGATTTCTTCCAGGTATTCCCGGCCGTTTCGTTCATCGGCCAGGATCATGTCATGGC
>SLPT01000064.1 GCA_007131845.1 Desulfobacteraceae bacterium
AAATGCCCAGGCGATCGGCATCCGCCGGGCTGAGGGCCACGGTGCACGCCCGCTTCCCCCGGTTCCATTCGGGGTTTCGCATGAGGGTGTTGGCGTTTCTCCGGAAATGCCGCCCGGCATTCAAAACCAGCGGAAATTCCGGAGGCATCCGGAGGGATTCGGACTCCTTCTCCGGGGTGAGCGCCGACACCTGTTCTTCCAGCTCAGGTATAAAGAGCTCGATTTTTCCCGACGGTGTTTTGATGCCGTCCATGGGGTTGTCCGCATCCGCCTTGCCGACCCATAGGCCTTCGGGATTGTCCAGCAGCGCCTGGAAAATGCGGTCCCCCTGGTCGATACCGGGTTCAAAGCCCGCACGTGCAGCATTTTTCCGAAACGATTTTGGTGCGGTCATGAGAAGGCCCCACAGCGCGGCCATAGCAGCGCTATCCCACGTTTGCCCGAGCGTCCGGGCCAGCACAAAGGGCATTCGGGACATGGCTTCAGGAACAGCGCCGCCGTATTCCATGAGCTTTGCCCCGAAATTCAGGCGGTCGCCTTCGGCCGCGCCGGACAGCTCGTCCGGTATTTCCGGGACAAGATTCATCTGCCCTGCGATACGGGTGATGATCTGGGATGCCTCGAAGCACTGCTCCGGGGGATCGACCACGGGCCTGCGCAACTGCAGGAAGACCTCCGGATAAGTCGTGGGGAAGAAGGTTGCATCCCAGGACTCGTAAAAGGTGCGGCACGGCAGCACGTAATGGGCCAGGCGCGCGGTTTCGCTAAGAACAATATCGTTTACCACCAGCAGGTCGAGCGCCGCAAAGGCGTTTTCGTAGGCCCCGGTGTCCGGATAGGAGCGAAGCGGGTTGCACGCGCTGACAATCACGGCGCGCAGACGGTCCGGATGGTCGCTCATGATCTCCTCGGGCATCACGGCGGGCGGGAAAGACCCCGCTGCCGCAGGCGGCATGTTCGTGGCAACGGTTCTCCAGGTTTTCCCGCTTCGCTCATCCGCGTGAAATCCCATGGGCATGACCATGCCGGGAATGACGTTTCCGCCGCGAACCCCGTAGATGCCGCAGACTGCGCCCAGAATGCCCAGCAGGTAGGAATTCAGAGTGCTGTTGCGCCCCATGTAGATGCCCAGATCCGGGTGGAGCGACCAGCGCCGGGTGGTCATGAGCCGGCAGAGCTCCCGGATCGAATCGCCATCAACCTGGCAGACGCCAAGGGCCGCCTCCACGTCGAACGCTGTAAACCAGGGACGGATCCCCTCCCAGCCTTCCGCGTGTTCCCCCAGATACTCCCGGTTCTCCCACCCCTCCCGGAGGATGAGCGCGATCATGGCTTTTACCAGAAGCGCGTCGGTTCCGGGCCGGGGTGCAATGTGAATGTTGGCGACAGCCGCGGTTTCGCTTTTCCTGGGATCCACGATAACCAGCAGCCGGTCCGGGTCCTCGGCGATTTCTTTCAATACGACGGGTGCCCGGGGCATCTGGTGGCTTTCCATGCCGTTCCATCCCCACCCCACCAGCATGTCCGAGTGGTGTTCATCCGGTATGGTGATATTGTACTGCCGCCCCATCATGCGGCCGTACACCCACCAGGCGCCGCTGAACTCCTGTCCGGCGGATGAATAATAGTACCGGGAACCCAGGGCGCGCAGCAAGCCGAGCCCGAATCCCGCCTCCATGTGGCCGCCCTGGGCGGATCCCCCCATGTAGGCAAGACAGCGGGGACCATGCCGCTCCACAAGGGATTGAAGCTTTTGGGCGATCTCGCCGATCGCCTGCTCCCAGGATATCGGTTCGAATCGCTCGCCGACCCGTTTGAGGGGCCGGGTCAACCGGTCTTCCGGATACTGGTGATAGATCACGTTAAGCCCCTTGCGGCAGGCATACCCCCTGCTGCGCGGGTTGGCCTTGTCCGGTTTCACCCGGACCATGCGCCCGTCCTCCACCAGGATCTCCAGTCCGCAGTTCTGGGCGCACAGGATGCACCCGGTCTTATGCCACTGTCCCATATTTTACCTCCCGGAATGTTGAGGCACCCGTAAAAAGTCGCGATCCGGCGGCTTTGCAAAAAGTCCAGGATCAAGGCTTGCGCAATTTCGAAGAATGCAGCGTACCTGGCGTACGTGAAATTCTGAGAAATTGCGCGCAGGCTCAGATATTGGACTTTTACGAAGCCGTCAATGTTTCTGAAGCCTAAACTGAAATCAGCATATATTGCCCGGCACATAGATCCCAATGCAGGGGGCCCGCAATATGACAATACGATGCTGTACCTCCTGTTTTATTCCTTGATACGAAAAATGAAAAGCGTCTTTTTTGAATGAACCATCTCGTTGCTCTGAAAATCGCAGATGCGATGGTCGCTATGCCCGCATGTTGCGCTTTACGATAAGAATCGTTGCAGCAAATGGAATCACGGCGAGAAGCGCCAGAAAAACAGCTTCCGGCAGAAGATGCGGCATGGAGGCATCCGCCAGGATGATCTTGCGAAAGGCCTCCAGAAAATGCGTCGTGGGGATCAGCTTCGCCACGGCGGCGACAGCCTGCGGCATCTGGGACAAGGGCCAGGTATAACCGCTTAGCAGAAAAGCGGGGGCCGCCATGACCATGAGTATTTCCGTCGCCTTCAATTGCGAGGGAACCGCGGCGCTGACCAGGATGCCGATGCTGGTCATGGACAGGACAAACAGCAGGGAAAGGCCGTAGAGGGCGGCCGGGGACCCGTCCATTGGAACGCCGTACCAGTAGAGAATCCCGTGGAGGGAAAACAGCCACATGAGCATTCCCATAATCCAGTAGGGAAAGGACTTTCCGAAAACGATCATGACGGCCGAACGGGTCTTGCCGGTCAGTTCATCAAACGTTTTTTCTTCCGCCTCCCGGGCGAAGGACAGGGCTGTAACCAGCAAAAACACCTGCTGCAGCACCATCCCCAGAAAACCCGGGAGAAGAAAAAACAAGTAGTTGCCGGACGGGTTGAAATAGCGCGAAAAATGAACGGAAAATGCGCTGTGTTGATCCTTGGCCGTCGGGGCGGGCAGCGTTCCGGAACGTATCATCGCGCCGGTCCGGATTGTCGTTTCCTCGGTTGCCAATACATGCTGGACAGCTCCCGACACGTAGTTGGCAACAAGCATATTGGCCAAGTTCAGACGAACATGGACTTCCGGCATGCGGCCCATGAGCACATCCCTGTCAAAATCTGGCCCCAGGGTAATAATGGCATATACATCACCCCGTACAAAGCTGTCCCACAACCCCTGCTCGCATGCAAACACCCCTGCCACGGCGATGTTCTCATGGTCCCTGAGCCCGTCAACGATCCGTTCTCCGATCGCGCCGCGGCTGGAGTCCACCACCGCAACCGGTATATCATACACCTGACCGTCGGTGTAAAGCGCGCCAAAGACTATGCCGTAGAGAAGCGGCGCCCCGATAAATATTGCAACGGCAACGGAATTGGAAAAAAACTTCCCGAACTCCCTTTCCACGATATGAAAAAAAATGCTCAGCCCGCCCATTTTTTCAATCTCCCGCGCTACTTCCGGTTACCTGGTGCCGCTGGCTTGCGGCGCGTTTTCCATGAATACCCGCATATTGTGATACACGGCATCCGGCTCCACGGCGTCCGCAGGACGGAATATCAATTCGTAGGCAGTCTCTCCGGCTTTTTTGCGCGGATACATGGAAGTAACAGCGGCATACCCGGGAAGAGCGAGTATTTCATCGAGCACCACATCAACACGCAAGCCCGTGAAGGCCGTGCGAATCTCGTATTTTTCACCCCTTGCAAACGAATGAACATCAGATTCCGCGACAGTAAACCGGAAACGAACGGAATCAGCGGGGTGACCCGTAAAAAGGGGACTTCCCGGGGCTGCCAGCTCGCCGGGCTTCATCGTCACCGACTCGATCCGCATATCCGCAGGCGCCTGTACGAACCGCTCTTCGTAGGCGCTTCTTGCTTCCCTTAGCGCGCCTTTCGCCCGGAGCATATCGCCTTCTGCCATCTCGATCTTTTCAGCCCGCACGCCGGATTCGATATCCTTAAGAAGGGCCCCGGCAGCCTCGAGACTTGCCCTGGCAGCCAGGTAGGACGATTTCACCCGGTCGTACTCCTGCTGCGCGATCAAGCGGTCGTCATTCATGGACGCAATCCTGCGGTAACTGTTTTTCGCAAAATCATATTGCGCCCGGGCCGCCTCGTATTGCGCACGGACTTGTTTTCGCTCATATTCGTCCGCCCCCTCGAGAGCCATCCGGTATTTTGCGGATGCGGACTTCAGGGCTCCTTCCGCGGATTCCATCCGGGCAGCGATTTCAGGCACTTCGATAACTGCCAGCACGTCCCCCTTCCGAACCCGCTGCCCTTCCCGGATGGCAATCGACCCGATTCGGCCCGGCACTTTTGATGAAACGTGAATCGTTTCGAAACGCGCCTTCCCCGACAGGGGCGGATGCGCGCTGTCCGACCGGTGTGCATGGGCCATGAACCCCATGAACGCAAAGGCGCAGATGAAAAACAGCACCAGGCCCCACCTTATCAAATGTCGCGGATTCATAACGCTTTTCCTGTATCTGAAACGGTTTTAATTGAAAGCATACCATGGGCATAGAGACTTTCCATTGCTGCACGGCGCTGCTGATAAACGGCTTCGATTTCTGCCAGGCGGGCCCGCTGGTATTCGGCCCGCGCTTCCAGAAACTCCGAGACCGGCGCAATACCCGCGTCATAGCGCTTCGAAGCCAGTTCGAGCGAAAGCGCCGCACTTTCCAGATTGGCCTCCGCCGCCGCGATTTGCTGCCGCGCCACGGCTTCGTTGACCGAAGCCTGCTCCCGGCCCATGGCCGCATCCAGGCGTGCGTTTGCCAGGCGGCTTCGGGCAATCTTCAGATCGATATTGGCCTGTTGAACATCCCGGGACCGGGAAAGCCCCGTGAACAGATCCCACCGAAGGCGCACGCCTCCTGCACGCGCCGGCTCCAGAACAGACAGGTCGTCTTCGTAGAGCTCATGACGGTAGAAGGCGACAACCTTTGGAAGATAGGCGCTCCGCTCCGCCTGGTAAAGGTATCCGGCCGCCTGGCGTGCTTCGCAAAGCGCCCTGACATCCGGCGGATCACCATTGACAGGGGCTGCGTGTATCCCGCCGGAACACTCACCGCCCCCCGATCCGTACGCCGGCGGGCGCGCCGGATCGATCCCGGGAGGCATTTCGATCACGGCCGGTTCAGGAACACCGCCGGAAAAGCTATGCCGATCGATGCCGCTTACCTGCTCCAGGCGCAATGCCGCGAGATGCCGCTTTCCCCGGATCTCTATCCGCCTGCTGTCCAGCTGGTTGATGGCCGTTTCCAGGCG
>SLPT01000092.1 GCA_007131845.1 Desulfobacteraceae bacterium
AGGTGATGATAGACCCATCCCAGGGTATCCTTAATGCGCGGATCATCCGGCATCAGTTCGCTTGCCCGTTCGGCCAGGCGCAGCGCCTCGGAATAGTCGGAGCCGGTTTCCACGAGCAGATAGGCCAGGTTGTTGGCGGCCGGCGCAAAATCCGGTGCGATGGACAACACCTCCCTGTAGTGGTGGATTGCCGCCTCCGGGGCTTCCTGCTGGCTGTAAATGACGGCAAGCATCATGTGCGGCATCTTACTGCCGGGATCCCTTTCCAGAACCATCATGTAATGGCTGATGGCCTCGTCTATCCGATCTTCGGCCATATAGGTTTCCGCCAGGGAATAATAGGGCGGAAGGAAGTTGGGGTCTTTTTCCAGTGCGGTTTTGTACATCTGCTCCGCCTGCTGCATCTCGTTTTGGGCTGCATACAGATCCCCCTTGAGATTGTATGCCACTGCAAGCATGGACGGGTGGCCGGCGATGATTTCAATCTGGCTGCGGCATTGTTCGATGGCTTCTTCGATTTTATTCTGCTCTGCCATGACCGTTATCAGGTTGACAAAGGCCTGTAGATGGGTGGGATTTCGTTCGAGTACGGCGGTAAAGGATTGCTCGGCGGTTTCGTAGTTACCGAGGATTCTGTGAAGCAGACCGAGATTGAAATGCCCTTCGGGATTTTCCGGGTTCATGTCGATGAGTGTTTGAAAATGGTGTTCGGCCAGTTCGAATCGTTGTTTCTGGATATAGATGCTGCCAAGCAGCGCACGCGCCTGGTAATTATTGGGTGACATTTCCAGGATGGCCTTGCAGGTTTCGATGGCCCGGTCCATTTTTCTTTCGCTCATGTAAAGTCCCGCAAGAACCAATTGCGCCGGGATGTATTCTTCCCGGTCTTCCGATACTTTCAGAAGCTCATCCCGTGCTGCATCCGGCAGATCACTCTTAAGAAAGGCAAGTCCCTTGAGATAGGAGATCCGGCCGTCGTCGGGATGCTTTTGAGATAAAGCGGCAAGCGCCTGCAGCGCTTTGTCGATTTCGTCTTCGGCGATGTGGATTTTTGCCTCGAGTATCCGTGCGGGAAGATAATCCGGCTGAGCGCTTTTAATGGCCTGAATGCTTGTTCGGGCTTTATCCATCTGGTTTTGCCCCACATGAAGATCGGCAATCCTGAGCAGGATCTCTGGGTTGCCGGGCTGGCGTTCCAGGGCTTTTTGATATACCGACAGGGCTTTTTCCGGCTGGTTGAGGGCCTTGTAAAACGACGCTGCCACAAAATAGAGGTTGATCGACTCGGGTCTTTTCCGGATGGCTTCCAGATAGGATGACTCGGCTTTATCCCATTGCTCCATGTGAACATGATAATTGCCGAGCAGAATGTGGAGATTCGGCTCGTCGGGCCTGATTTCAATGGCGTCCATGAGCACGTCGCGGGCTTCCCGGAAGCGGGTTTCCCGCATATGGAGCCCGTAGAGGAGAATGTGGGGCTGTATAGCTCCTGGATTATGGTCGATGGCTTCATACAGGATTTCGGTGGCGTTCCGGACATCCCCCCGGTGCAGATAAATCCGGGCGAGGGTGAGATAGGCATGAAGCTCGGAAGGCTCCAGCTCGATCGTATGCGCGAGCGTATCGATTGCATCGTCGAGGCGTTCCATGGCCACATAAGCATGAGAAAGCAGGACCAGCGCTGGAATGTGGTCCGGCTCGTCTTCGAGGATGGCCGTTGTGATTTCCATGGACTTTTCATAGTTCCGGTTGAGCAGGTAAAGGTTGCTCAGGCGGATGCGCGGCTGGGTCAGACCAGGATCGAGTTCTGCTGCTGTTTCCAGCGATTCGAAGGCCTGGGGCATATTGCCCAGCCTGAGGTGAACTTCTCCCAGCATGGCATGGGCCTCGGAGAGATCCGGATCGATGGATATGGCCCGATTCAGCATGTCTCTTGCACAGGTGTACTGATGATTTTCAAAACAACCCTGCGCCTTTTTCATGTATTCGGCGGCTTGTTCCCCGCTCCGGGTGCAGCCTGCAGTCATGCCGAGCACCGCAAGGATGAAAATCGATACCCCGGTGATTTTTGCAATGCCGGCGAGCCGGCTTCGATTTAAAGCGAAAAGGGTCTGTCGGTATGGGAAGTTCATGGTGATTTTGAAAAAAAATTGAGTGCATGGATATGGTGCGTCTTCGGTATATACCGACTCCGGACGCAGTTTGCGGTACAAAAACGTTTACAGCGACTGCTGCAGGTAGTATAAACCTGGAATGAATTCCGGCTGTTTCCGCTTGAAGCGGGCCTGCATTGTGTTTGTACCAGATGTTTCCGCCAAAGGCAAGGTGCAAGCAGATGTGTGTGTATACCGCGGGTGGTGAAGGGGTAATGAAAGGGGCGCCCCGTTTTGCCGGATCAGAGGCAATCGATTACCCCGTTTCGGTCAAGCTGAAAAGACGTTGGTTCACCCGATGGTGCCGTCTCCGGGATGACCGCCCGGAGCAGGCGTGAAGAAACAGTCAGGCAAGTGTCAACCCCGATCCTTTTGCGAGGTGTTGTTTATGGAAATATTGGTCACCGGCGGTGCGGGATACATTGGCAGTCACACATGCGTGCTGCTGCTCGAAGCCGGATACGACGTGAGCGTCGTTGACAACTTGTCAAACAGTTCCGATATCGCGCTCGACAGGGTTCGGGAGATTACCGGCCGGCCGCTTTATTTTTACCGGGAAGATCTTGGCGATCGGAAAGCGATGGATGCAGTATTCCGGGACCGACCGTTCGATGCGGTGATCCATTTTGCCGGACTCAAGGCGGTCGGGGAATCTGCGGACATACCGCTTGCATACTACCGCAACAACGTGGGCGGCACCATCTCTTTGTTGGAGGCCATGGGCGCGGCGGATGTCAAAACCCTGGTGTTCAGCTCGTCCGCAACGGTATACGGCGATCCGGAGACCGTCCCCATCCGGGAGGACTTTCCGGTATCGGCCACCAATCCCTACGGCAAAACCAAGCTCATGATCGAGTGGATCATAGACGATCTCTGCCGGTCCGATCCGCAATGGAATACAGCCGTCCTTCGTTATTTCAACCCGGTGGGCGCCCACCCCTCCGGGCGTATCGGCGAAGACCCGGCTGACATTCCCAACAACCTCATGCCCTATGTCAGCCAGGTGGCCATCGGCAAGCTATCGGAGTTGTCCGTGTTCGGAAATGATTATCCCACGCCGGACGGGACCGGCGTACGGGATTATATCCACGTGATGGACCTTGCCGCCGGGCACCTGCATGCTCTGGAGGCGCTTTTTTCCGATTCGGGATCCTTTACCTGCAACCTGGGCACGGGCCGGGGATACAGTGTGCTTGAAATGATCCGGGCGTTCGAGAGGGCATCCGGAAAAACGGTTCCCTACCGGATTACCGGGCGTCGCCCGGGGGATATCGCAACATGCTATGCCGATGTGTCCCTTGCGGAATCGATGCTTGGATGGAAGGCGCTTCGGGGAATCGATGAGATGTGCGACAGTGCCTGGCACTGGCAGAAAAACAACCCGGAGGGATACCGGCAGGAGTGACAGCGGCCTGATGAATCACGGATTGCCGGTCTGACGGTTTTCGTTCAGGCACTATTGACGACTTCGTAAAAAGTCCAATATCTGCGTTAAGCGCAATTTCTCAGAATTTTACGCACGCCAAGTACGCTGCATTCTTCGAAATTGCGCAAGCCTTGATCTTGAACTTTTTACAAAGTCCTCGGATCGCGACTTTTTACGGGTGCATCACTATTTATAAACAGGAAAAGGGAGGCCGGAGGCATGTGGACGGAGAACCTGTTGTCGGGAAAACGCATCGTTATCGGGGTTTCCGGCGGCATTGCGGCCTACAAGAGCATTGAGCTGATGCGGCTCATACAGAAAGCGGGCGGCGAGGTGCGGGTCGTCATGACCCGAAATGCGCTTTCCTTTGTTGGGAAAACGACCTTTGCGGCCATTTCCGGAAGTCCGGTGTTCGATTCGATGTTCGATGACGACGAGGCGTTCGAGATGTGGCATATCAACTGGGCCAAAGAAGCCGATGCCGTGGTCGTTGCGCCCGCCACCGCCAATATCATCGGAAAAATGGCGGCAGGCATCGCAGATGACCCCCTTTCCACCTTTCTTCTGGCGGTGACGGCTCCCCGGCTGGTCTGCCCGGCCATGAACGTCCATATGTATGAAAACCGGGCAGTACAGCGAAATATCGATGTGCTGGAGTCCGACGGGTATATCGTGGTCGACCCGGATGAGGGGGAGCTTGCATGCAAAGATACCGGGCCGGGCCGTCTGGCCGATCCGGAGGTTATACTGGAGCGCCTCGCCGGCGTTTTTGCACCGAAGGACCTTGCCGGCAGGCGCGTGCTGGTTAGCGCCGGTCCCACCCGGGAATTCATCGATCCGGTCCGCTACATCAGCAATCCGTCGTCCGGAAAAATGGGCTTTGCCGTCGCCCGGGCCGCAGCACTGCGGGGTGCGTCAGTGTCTCTTGTATCCGGTCCGTCCGCGCTTCCGGATATTTCTGGCGTAACCGTTTTGCGGGTGGTAAGCGCTGCTGAAATGGCCGAAGCGGTTTTTATGCATTCAGGCGATGCCGACATTGTTATCAAGACGGCCGCGGTATCCGATTACCGCCCGGCCGGAACGTCTCAGCATAAAATTAAAAAGGGCAAGGATGCAATTACCCTGGAGATGGAAAAAACCACCGATATCCTTGCCGAACTTGGCAGGCGCAAACGGCCCGGGCAGATACTGGTGGGTTTTGCAGCGGAAACGCGGGATCTCGAAAAATATGCCATGGAAAAACTGGAGCGGAAAAATCTCGACATGATCGCGGCCAACATTGTCGGAGGAAAAAACAGTGGTTTTGACGTGGATACCAATGCCATGCGACTGTTTTTCCCCGGCGGCGGGGCGGAAACCCTGCCCGTGATGGACAAATTCGCCGTGGCGAACATCCTGATCGACCGTATTCTGGAGCGAATAGGAGCCGGCCGATGAGAACGGAACCTGGCCGATTCGACAAGATGGTGGAGGATGTCCGCCGCTATCTGCAGTTTCTGCGTGACACAGGGGTGCCGGGCGTTTTTACGGCGCCGGAAACCGCTGCAATCGTACGGGGATGGGAAAAAGGCACCTGGCGGCTTGACGAGCAGCGGCTGCTGCGGAAAGCCGGCAGAACCCTTCCGGAAGAAGACCTCGAATCCCTCCGGGAAGCATTTGGGGAATGCCGCAGCTGTTTTCCGGAAGACCCCCCCCGGGTTTCCGTTTTCGGTGAAGGACCGCCGGATGCCAGGGTCATGTTCGTGGGGTGTTTTCCGGAGCAAGCCGACGGGCG
>SLPT01000364.1 GCA_007131845.1 Desulfobacteraceae bacterium
ATTCTTCGAAATCGCGCAAGCCTTGATCTTGAACTTTTTACAAAGCCGTCGGATCGCGACTTTTTACGAGTGCATCAAATTTAAGCCGGACGCAGAGATTGGCGAAAAAATGGTTTTCGTTCAGGCACTACATTATAATGATCTGCAATCACAGCAAGGAGAATGAAAAATGCCGATATATGAGTTCCGATGCGCCCAGTGCGGAAATATCCAGGAAGTAATCGTATCGAGCAGCAAGGCTTCGGATGATATTGAAATGAAATGCGATGCCTGTGAAGGAGAGGTCCTCGAGCGGCTCCTGAGCGCGGCAAGCTACTCCATGGGCGCCTCGAAAAGCGGTCCACAGCCGAGTGTTTCCACAAAATCCTGCGGGGAAAACACCTGCGGAACCTTAAACATTCCCGGCCCCACCCGCTGAAGTTTACGAAAACGTTTCAACAGAAACGCGAGCACCATCCGGAAGCATCTCTAAACAGGCATAGCGGCCCCGGCCCAGCTGGCCGGGGTTGACAATGGGCGTATTCCCGATATGGTCGACTCCCACCGCCTCGTGGATATGCCCGGTGAGACAGGCAACGGGCCGGTGCTTTTCGATAAACGAATACAAAACGGCGCTTCCCACGTGCACCCCGTTGCTTAGCCGATCGCAGGCCGTATTTGCGGGCGGTTGATGGGATACCAGCACGAGAGGCTTTTTCCGGGGAATCTGTTGTTCCGCGTTTTCCAAAACCCTCCGGACATCATCTTCCGTGTGTTCATTGGGCGTATTGAAAGGCGTTATCAGCGACCCGCCAAGCCCCAGAAAGGCGACGCCGCCGATCGTTTCCACCCATCCGTGGAGATTGATCTTCTTTTCGTCAAGCCGGGCATCCACCCCCGGATAATCGCAATTTCCGGCTACGGCCAGCACCCGGCCGGCATAGCGCGCCACTGCATCGATCACCCGGTCGGCTTCCGGTTTCCCACCGAAGTGGGTAATATCGCCAATCAGGCATACCACATCCGCTTCTGCCAGGATTTTTTCCATTTTCCATATCGGATCCACAACGCCATGAATATCCGACAATCCCAGTATAATCATCTCTAACCGTCCCTGTGCTGCATCATCGGTTCGCCCATGCCCCCGCCAAAAGCCCTCGGTGCCGGAAACATGGATTCAGCGGGGAGTTTTAAAAATGATAGATTCATAAAAGACCGCAATCCGACGGCTTTGCAAAAAATCCTCTTTCGGTGAAAAACGAAGTATAGTATAGTATTTGAACGAAAACCAGAATTTTTCGTCAAACTCAAAGACGGCGAAAAGACAGGAAACCGGGGAACAGAAATCCCGGTTGCATGATCATCCAAAAGATCCGCGTCAAAGAGGCAACAATGGAACACTATAACAATGCGCAGCTACCAGGGGAAAAGGGGTTGCTCCTGGTAGAGCTTGCCCGGCAGACTATCGCCCGTCGCCTGGGCCTTTGCCGGGACATTTCTCCCGAACTGGCGGAAAAGCTCGAAGATGAAGCATTCGACGTTAAACGGGGAACGTTTGTTACCCTTACTATCGATCACCAGCTTCGCGGATGCATCGGCAACCTCACGCCTGATACGCCCATACGCGACGGGGTCCGGGACAATGCCATCAACGCCGCATTCAACGACCCGAGGTTTTCTCCACTGACACCGGCGGAACTGGAATCAGTGCAAGTGGAAATCAGCCTGCTGACCGAACCGATACAACTGGAATACCAGGGCCCGGAGGATCTGCTGGCTAAACTCACTGCCGGCGTTGACGGCGTGATCATCCGGAAAGGGCCTCACAACGCCACCTTCCTGCCGCAGGTCTGGGATCAGCTTCCGGACAAGGAGGCGTTTCTGGGACACCTGTGCCTGAAGGCCGGGCTTCCGGCCGACGAGTGGAAAAAGGGGGATCTGGCGGTTTATACCTACCAGGTCCAATATTTCGAAGATAGCACCTGAGGGCTTGTTTCAAAGGCTTCGTAGTTTGCTTTCATCTGTGTGATCTGTGGGCTATTCTTTTCTCCTTTCCATAGATTTTTAAGCCAACAGATCACGCAGATGGAGGCAGATTTTATAGAAGCATTTCTAGTTGATTTGTGGGAAAACACCGCCGCAGCGATGCAGGGTGACAGTTACAAGTTTATCAACCATCTCAGGACATTCTTATCATGAGCGTTTCCGTTTTTCGCCGGGTGCTGATGCTTGCGGTCACGGCTGTGGTTTTTCTGACACCGGTTTTTCTGTCCGGCTGCGGGCCGTCGAAAGAAACCCGGGTCATCGAGGTGACGGCTTACTGCGGATGCGGAAGCTGCTGCGGCTGGCACAGGGGAACCAATAAGTGCCTGCGGCTCGATGTGTGGAATAAAACCATCGCCACAGGGCCGCAAAAAGGACAGCCCTATTCCGGGCTCACGGCTTCCGGGACAAAGCCCCGCCAACCCCGTCCCGGGCTTTTTTCAACCGACAGCCTGCTCCAGCCATGGATGATCCCGGTGCGAATCGTTTTTTTCCCATGGCTGCTCATGCCCAGGGACGGTACCATCGCGGCCGACACCCGTCACTACCCGTTCGGCACGCGCATGTACATCCCCGGATACGGCTACGGCGTGGTGGAGGACCGCGGCAGCGCCATCCAGGGCCCCGGCATCATCGATATCTATTTCCGCTCCCACGCACGGGCGCTTCAATGGGGACGCCAACAGGTAGAAATAACGATTTACAGGGATTGAACCGGGCAGACATAATAGGTTTCGGACCCGCTTTCCCGGATTTCCACCCGACCATCAGCCGCAAGCCTTCCGGCAAGCACCTGAGCCGCGCTTTCTTCCACGCCGAGCCCCGCCGCGATATCGGCCGCGGTGCAGGGCCTGCGCCGCAGCATGCCGATCAGGTCACTTTCCAACAGCTTTTTTTCCGACTGACGCGTGTTTCCCTTTTCATCCCGGAATTCCGCAATCACTTCCGCTTTATTTCCGATTCTGCGCGTTGCCTCCTCGAGCGCCTCTTGTCCCAGGGGGCTGACAAAGCCTTCCGCAGGCGGCCGCACCGCAGTGTTTAAATGGATTTTGTCGCAGCCGATTCTATCGGCAATGGATTTGAGCTTTTCCAGATGCCTGTCAGACGTGTTGACGGAATCGACCAGGAAAACCTCGAGCCAAATCGATCCGCCAAACCGCCCGGAAAACGATACCAGCCCATCCACGGTCCGTTGGAAGGAAATATCCGGGTGAGGACGGTTAATGCGCTGAAAGGTTTCTTCGTCCGCCGCATCAAGCGATGGCAGGACAACATCCGCATCCATCAGAGCGTCCTGAACGGCCGGATCCCATAACAGGGTGCCGTTGGTCAGCACCGCAACGGGAATATCCGTCATCCGGCGGATGCCGGATATTATTTTTCCGATCTCCGTGTTAAGCGTCGGCTCCCCGGAACCGCCTATGGTAATATGATCGGCCCGCAGGCCATCTTCCAGTCGGCCTGCAAGCTCTGTAAAAATAGTATCGGCTCGCCCGAAATCCCTTCTTTCCACGGTAGTTTTTTTCGTTCGCCCGATCTGGCAGTATATGCAGTCCAAGGTGCACGCTTTGTAGGCTACCGCATCGATTCCCAATGACAGCCCCAACCGGCGGGAGGTGACCGGCCCATAGAGCAAGCTTTTTTTCATGGTTTATTTTCCTCGTCATAGCCGATGGAATCCGCAAAAGCCTCCACCTTGGAAGAAAGCAGGTCCCACTCGGTTCTGAGTCCCTGCATCAGACCCTCCCAGAGACGAAAATAATGATGGTATTCCAAATCCTCCCTGAGCTTATTTTTCAGCGCTTCGGCATAAAGATCGGCCATTTTCCGGGCCATTTTTTTCCTGTCAAACTGCCGTGCCGTTTCCACGGCACCTTCTGCCAATCGTTTCATGGTTTCCGGATCCCTGAAAAATGCGTCCACTGCATCGGCAAAATCCCCCGCAGGAGCATCCGCGGGAAGCAATCTGCCGTTTGTATCGTCTTGAACCACTTCGCGCACGCCGGATGCATCCAGGGCAATCACGGGTTTTCCGGCTGCCATGGCCTCGGCCACCACCAGCCCCTGGGTTTCCGAGTGGGATGAAAAAACGAAGACATCCATGGCACAGTAGCTGTCGATCAGCTCCTGTCCCGTCTGCTTGCCTGCGGCCACCAGGCGGTTTTCCATATTGTCGCTTGCAAAGGAATCCCGGATTGCCTGGAAATCCGGGCCGTCACCCACCAATAGAAATTTGGCCTTCCGGTCCTGGGCGAGATAAATTTTTACCGCGCGAATAAGGTAGGACAGGTTTTTCTCCGGTGCGATTCTTCCCGTGTGACCGATGAGACGGACCGCTTCATCGATGCCCGTTTTCTTTCTGAATGCGTTTCCATTGCCGGTTTGAAATGTTTCAAAATCAATGCCCGTGGGAATCTCGGCCACCGGTGTCGTGACCCCCCGCTTTTGTATCAGATCTGCAATGCTTGCACTGGGAGCGACCACATAGGTACAGCAGTTTGCATAAGTCGTGGAAAGCCGGGTGACAAATTTCTGCATGGTTTTGGACGAGGAAACGTAATGCGTATACTCCTCGTAGAGGGTATGATGCGTAAACACGATGGGCAGACACCGCCTGCCTGCCGCCCGCATGGCCGCATCGCCCAGGAGGTAGGGATGGTGGCTGTGAATGATATCCGGCTTAAATTCATCGAGCTTGCGGTGGATCAAAAAGGGCGATGGGATGCTTGCGGAAAAATCGCTGCCATTGAAGTGCTGGATCGCCGGGACCCTGAGCACGAAATCTTCGGTCTCGTCCGCCGGGATTCCCGGAAAAACGGGAGCGATCACCAGCACCCGGTGACCCAGACTGCGCAGATCTTCGGCAAAGCAGGACACCGAACGAGCCACGCCCCCCACGTGGGGGATGAAGGTATTGGTGAACATGCAGATCTTCATTGCCGCCGCACCTCTGCAAACAAACCTTCCCCGTCCGAGGCTTTCCGCGTTTCAGGGGTGAAGCCCGGCAGCCGGATTTCTATTTCAGGGGACACGCCCCGCCAGTTTGCCTCCAGATAAACCCTTGCCCCGTCCCCGGTACTTTCGATCCGTACGGATACCGGCCCCCAGGAAGTGGGTGTGGGGCCGAAAAGAAGCGATTTGCCGCTATCGATCCATTCGGGGAAGATGCCCTGGCCGATGATGAGGCGTCCGGTTTCCTCCCGCACGAACAGACTCCGGATCATCATGAGGTATTCGGCTGCGGCCCATCCGTGCTGGCCGTCGCCCATGCACCCGCCGCCGGTCCTTGGATGAATGGCCTCCGGCCAATGGCCCGTAGGCGAGGCCA
>SLPT01000359.1 GCA_007131845.1 Desulfobacteraceae bacterium
CAGAAACCGGCTTTTTTTCCTGCCGCCCAGCACAATGGTGCTTTCTGACATTTCCGTTCCTCCTGGTGAGTTTATGGTATATGATATTGTTTGATGATAACTATTTTATATTATTATATTTTTGCTCATTCCGGCAGGGCATCGTGCCGATAGCCGGGTATATGCCCAAAATATGGAAAAGACACGGTGTTTGTCAAGATAATTCTCAAAACTAGGGCACAATGATTCGGAAGGGCTGACGAAAACAACCCGGCAATGACGGTATGAAAACGTCATTGCCGGGTTTGGGGTGGCGTGTCTGCGGCGGAACGTTCAGTTGATTTGAGGCAGCCTGGAAATGGGTTGTGCCATACTTTTGATCCGGGTGCTTTCGACGGCTTCCATGAACTCATCCGCCAGTCGGCGGCCCTCGTCAATTACTGCTTTCCAGTATTCCACCCGCTTTTTGTCCCATCCGGCAAATTGGGTGAAATCGGACCGGTCGGTGATTTTGCCCAACGGAAGGCGTTCGATGAACGCCCTGGAGGGCGTGATCAAAACGACCCGGTCCATGTTGCGGGGTTCCGGCCCTCGCCAGGGGAGCTTCTTGTCGAGCCATCCCGGCGAGATCCGATTGGCGTAATGGGGGTACAAAATCAAGCCGTCTTGTCCATCCAGGAAAGGGATATCCATGTGGTAATCGATGATCCCCCCGTCCCGGTATATGCCGGGAGGAGCTCCCGGGATATCGCGTACGCCGGGCATGAGAAGGGGAACCGAGCCGCTGGCCATGAGCGCCCCCTTCAGGTTTTCCGGGTGCAAGGGGACCCGGTGGATGGGAAAACCGTTCATGGAATAGTACGGGGGAAGGGTGCGGGGGTCGTAGAAGAGGGCTCTTTCGAAAAACAGGCCCAGGCTTCTGCGGGAGGCGATGTTGCCAAGGGCGGCGGCGGTAAAGGCGGGCAGCAGCCTGGTTTTCCGGTCGCTTCCTGTGTCGCCTTTGCACCGCACAGCCATGATGCTCAGGCGGTACCACGGGTGGGACAGGATTTCCTGCGGGCCGCCTTCCGAAAGCAGGTTGTCCAGAACCGTTTCGATCACCCGGTTGACCCTGTCCATGGAAGGCTTAAATCCGAAAACCTGCCGGAGATACGCTTCCTCGAAGCGCTCGATCGCCTCTCCGGGGTTTATCCTGGAAGCGGTCGCAAGACGCCAGGCCCCGATGGAGGAGCCAATAAAAAACAGCGGCGTTTTTCGCTCTGCAAGCCACGAGGTGAAAAGGGCACGGTCCAGATGGCTCAGCACCAGCCACTTGGGCCCCCCGGCGGCGCCGGCTACCACTTTTATATCATCGGGGCGAAGTCCCGAGTCCCTGATTTGCGCCAGTGCTTTTTCACCGGCCCATATACTGAAAGAAGGCGGCATTGAAAGTTTCCGATCTTTTGTTTTTGTGAATGTTTGGCCGGTTCGGGCCTGTTGTACACTTTTATTTGACGTCTTGCAAATCTGTTATTAATCTATTTTATAAAGAATTACGAAATCATTGTTGTCTGTCGGAGTCATTTGAGTAATTATTAAATGAAAACAGTAAATAATACGTTTTTTTGGAAAAAGTTTACCTTCAAACTTGACATTAACGTAAAATAGTGGCATGAAAGTGACATGCATCCGCAGAGACCGTATTGACCGACACCTGCCATATCAAAAGCGGATAGTTGGATTTTTTTACGAAGCCGTCAGCAATGTTTCCCAAATGATGATGTCGCACTTGCGGTCCGCACTGCAGGCGGCAAATGATTCCTTAATAATCCTTATTACATTATGTATTTCCAACCAGTAGCCGGGAGATGTGAACAATGAACATCAAGACGATCATGGTTATCGGGGCGGGACAGATGGGCAACGGGATTGCTCAGGTCGCGGCCCAGGCGGGCTACACCGTTTATATGAATGATATCGCTCAGGAGATCGTGGATAAGGGAGTGGAAACGATATCCGGCAGCCTGGACCGATTGGTTAAAAAGGAAAAAATAACGGCGGCGGACAAAGAATCCATCCTGGGAAGGATAACGCCCGTCACTACCTATGACGAAGCTGCCAATTGCGACCTGGCCGTTGAGGCGGTTGTGGAGAAGATGGAAATCAAGGCGAAGATTTTCGGAGAGCTCGACCGGATCGCCCCGCCCCATGCCATTCTTGCCAGCAACACCTCGTCTTTGCCCATAACGGGAATCGCGGCCTGCACCAAACGGCCGGAAAAGGTCATCGGCATGCATTTCATGAACCCTGTGCCGGTGATGAAGCTCGTGGAAGTGATCAACGGGCTTGCAACCGATCCGGACGTTACGAAAACCGTACGGGAAGCGGCCGAATCCATGGGTAAGGTCCCCGTGGAATGCCGCGATGTGCCTGGATTTGTCTCCAATCGGGTGCTGATGGTCATGCTCAACGAGGCGCTTTGGGAGCTTTATGAAGGGGTTGCAACCGCGGAGGGGATCGACCAGATCATGAAGCTTGGGATGAATCACCCCATGGGCCCGCTGGCGCTTGCCGATCTCATCGGCCTGGATACGGTGCTTTCCATACTCGAAGTGCTCCAGGACGGTTATGGTGATCCCAAGTATCGCCCGTGCCCCCTGCTGAAGTCCTATGTGAGTGCCGGATGGCTCGGCCGGAAAACCGGGCGTGGCATCTATTTATACAGTTGACCCGCCTGTAAGCCGGAAAAAAAATAGTATGAAATGTAAAAATGGCGGTTTTTGATGTGCGTGTCAGGACTGCGGACGTTATATTATCGCATAGAACAGTGAACGAACGAAATCAGTTCGTATCCTTTTCCGACAGAAAAAGGGATCTACTCCATATGGAACTGACCAAAGAACAGCTCATGATCCAGAAAATGGCCCGGGAGTTTGCCGCGAAAGATCTTGCCCCCCAGGCCGAAGAGCGTGACCGGAACCATGAATACCCGGCGGAAAGCCTCCGGAAGATGGGAGAGCTCGGTCTTTTGGGAATGCTCGTACCGGAACAATACGGCGGCGAGGATATGGATACGGTCTCCTATGCCCTGGCCATGAGCGAGGTGGCTTATGCATGCGCCTCTACTGCCGTGATCATGTCCGTGCACAACTCCATCTGCTGCGGCAGCCTCATCCGCTTCGGCACGGAAGAGCAGCGAACGCGCTACCTTATCCCCATGGCCAAAGGGGAAATCATCGGGTCGTTCGCCCTTTCCGAGCCGGAAGCAGGGTCCGACCCGGCGTCCATGGAGATGACAGCCAGAAAGGACGGGGATTACTATATTCTCAACGGGACCAAGCGCTGGATTACCGGAGGCGCTACTTCCGGCGTGTTTATCGTGCTGGCCAAAACGGATCCCGATGCCGGACACAAGGGAATCTCCGCGTTTCTGGTTACAAAAGATATGGAAGGGTTCGCCACCGGCCGCCTGGAGGACAAGATGGGCCAGTGCGCAAGCGATACTACGGATCTGATTTTTTCAGAGTGCAAAGTCCCGGCGGATCATCTCCTGGGTTCGGAAGGCGACGGCTTTGTTGTGGCCATGTCCGGACTCGACGACGGCCGGATCGGGATCGCGGCGCTTTCTTTGGGGCTCGGGCAGGCAGCCCTTGATCAGGCGGTGGCTTACTCGAAGCAGCGGGTGCAGTTTGGCCGGCCCATCGCCGACAACCAGGGCCTGCGGTGGATGATCGCCGATATGGCCACGGATGTGGAGGCGGCCAGGTTGCTGGTGTTGAATGCTGCGGCCAAAAAGGACCGGGGCGAAAAATGCAGCAAAGAGGCCTCCATGGCCAAGCTTTACGCCTCTGAAATGGCCAACCGGGTCGCCGGTCAGGCAATTCAGATCCACGGAGGATATGGGTATACCCGGGAGTTCCCCGTGGAGCGTTTTTACCGGGATGCCCGGGTTCTCACCATATACGAAGGAACATCCCAGATTCAGAAGATCGTCATCGCCAATCATGTAATCAGTGACCGAAAGAAGCGAAAGAAGAAGTGACGGAGCCTAAAAAAATGTCCGATATCTGCGTTACGCGCGATTTCTCTGAATTTCACGTACGCCAAGCACTCTGTATTCTTATCAATCGCGCAAGCCTTGATCCTGAACTTTTTACGAAGCCGATAGATTGCGACGTTTACAGGTATATCAAGAAGTAAGTAGCTGGTACGAAAAAATAGAAAAAAGCGGGTAAAACTGAAAAAAACACTTGTTAACGGCGATTACTTACGTTAACGTTGAATGCATCTTTAAACTGCACGGCCCAGGTGAGTTTATCATGCCAAACCCGAGTCATTTGCGCGGCAACATGAAACGGCGTCCGGCAATCGGCAAGCCGCCTCGCTCATCGGAGCATCACTTACCTTCAGGGCCCTGTCTGTGTCCGGGCGGCCGTTCGACCGATCCATATCACCGGGGGAATCCCCCCGATGTTTCCATATCCGTAACCCCATATCCGCCGGTCCCATCCGGGCGGAAAAAATGCAGAGACACCCGGCTTGCCCCGGATAACCCTATCTGCCGCAGGGCAGCCAGGCCGTGAACCGAACCCCTGTCGGAGGATTTCGCCATGGCATATGAAACGCTCTTGCTGGAAAGACGGGATAACATCGGTTTCATTAGCTTAAACCGCCCCGCCCAGCTCAACACGTTCAGCAGTCTGCTGGCCAATGAGTTCAACCGTGCCCTGGAGGAGCTTGAAAAGGACCCGGAAACGAGGGTGATCGTCATCCGGGGCGAGGGAAAAGCCTTCTGCGCCGGCATCGATGTCAATGAGCTGGAAGGGAAAGCCTGCCTCGATTACTACCGCTGGGTCGGATCGATGGAAGAAATGGCCCTTCGAATGTCCCGAATGGGAACACCCGTGATCGCAAGCGTTCATGATCTTGCGGTGGCAAACGGCATCGCTATCGTGGCCGCCTCCGATCTGGCAATTGCCGCGGAAGGGGCCCGGTTCGGCGCTACGGCCGTCAATATCGGCTTGTTCTGCATGGGGCCCGCGGTGGTGCTTTCCAGGTGCATCGGTCAGAAAAAGACCATGGAACTGCTTCTGACAGGAGAGATGATCGACGCGGAGGAGGCCTGGCGTGTCGGGTTGATCAACAAGGTGGTTTCAAAAGACGCCCTTGCTTCGGAAACGGAAGCCCTTGCAGCCAAGCTGGCGAAAAAAAGTCCGCTCGCCATGCAGCTCGGGAAAAAATCGTTTTACAAGATGCAGGACCTGGAACTCGAAAAAGCCTTCGAACTTGTCAACAATCACTTCGCGCTGCTTTGCAGTTCGGAGGATGCCCACGAAGGCGTCGATGCCTTTCTGAACAAGCGGACGCCGCAGTGGAAGATGCGGTAGGGCC
>SLPT01000066.1 GCA_007131845.1 Desulfobacteraceae bacterium
TCACGCGGAAAAGGTTCCAAAGGCCGACAAGTTGCGCAAACTTGAGGTCGACCTGGGCGACCACACACGGACCGTCGTTGCCGGCATTGCCAAATTTTACAAGCCGGAGGAGCTTGTCGGAAAATCCGTCGTGATGCTGGCAAACCTCAAACCAGCCAAACTTATGGGCGTCGAATCGAAGGGGATGCTTCTTGCCGCTGTTGAAAAATCCGCATGCTCCGTTGCCGTACTCGACCGCGACATGCCCCCCGGCACGCCCCTGAAATAAGCAGGCAGGGAGCTGTAATTCGAAACACACCCAGTCCAATCGGCTCAGATGGTTCATGTTCAAAAAAAAACGAAAGACAAATCTTCGCGGAATCCGGCCCCTTTCAGCGCCGGGTTCCCAGTGGCGCGGCTACCAGCAGCGAATACAGCTCCATGACGAAAAGCGGCAGGCCCGGCGCCGCATCGCCTACTATTTTATCTCACTGCTGATTCTTGCGGCATGCATCGAAGGGGGCTTTTACATCCTGAAAAAGCGTCTTCCGTCCTATACGGATATGCCGGTTTCCCTGTATCCACCGGATGTCGACCCCATCGACACAGACGGTCTCCGAGCGCTTCTGGAGCCCGGCATACTGTACAACCCCACCGGCTCTGAAATCGAATTTCTTTCCGGGCAGCACAAATACCAATTGTATACGGGCATCGATACGGATCTCCAGAAGGCCGTGCTTAGATCTTTCGATACACGGCATGCCAACCGCATCGGCATTGTTGCAATGGATCCAGGAACCGGGCGGGTGCTGGCCATGGCATCCCACGATGCCGACGACCCGGACCGAAACGCCTGTTTTGCAGCAGACCTGCCGGCGGCCAGCATCTACAAGATTGTCACCGCCGCAGCCGCCATAGAGAAAACAGAGTTAGACTACGGCAGCAACATCCCCTTTAACGGGGGGAAATTCACGCTCTACAGAAACCAACTGACCGACCAGATACACCAGTACACCAACTACACGACCCTCAAGGCGGCCTTTGCAGAGTCGATCAACCCGGTGTTCGGAAAACTCGGAAAAAATGAACTGGGAAAAAGTTTGCTGGAAGAATATGGTCATGCTTATCTTTTTGGTCGTGGAACCGATTTTGACCTGGCCGTTCAGCAAAGCGTACTGGAGATCTCCAACACCCCGTATCATTGGGCGGAAATCGCCTCGGGCTTCAACCGGGAGACCACCGTTTCCCCGCTGCATGCGGCCATGATCGCCGCATCCATCGTAAACGACGGCGAAATGATGCGGCCGTGGGTCGTCCGTGCGGCAGCCAGGGACAACCAAACCATCTACCGGTATCAACCGGAGGTGCTTTCCCGGACGGTGAGGCCCGAAACGGCTAAAACCATGCGGATGCTCATGGAAGCGACCATCCGCGAAGGAACTGCAAGAAACCAGTTCAGACGCACCGGATCCGATCCGGTGCTCTCAAGGCTTGAGATGGGCGGCAAAACCGGCTCCATCAACAATAACCGGCGCCAAATCCGCTACGACTGGTTCACCGGGTACGCAACAGACCCCGGGGGTTCCGGTGACATCGCGATCGGTGTGATCGTGGCGCACAAGGAATATATCGGAAAACGCGCAGCCGCTTACTTCCAGGACGCGGTAAAACACTATTTCAAGGGACGGATCGGAGACGACGGGCAGGAAGGCTGACGTCAGATCACGACGTTTACGAGGGCATCAAAATTTGAGACTGACACAAAAAACTGGTGAAAAAGAAGGTTTTCGTTCAGTCACTAAGCAAGGAACACAAAAGGACACAATATGATTCCGGCACAACGGCTCCATTTTTTTTATTTAAGACTGGCAAGGATCGTTGCCAAAACCAACCTTCTCCTGCGTTCAATCCGCATATGCATCGGCCGGCAACCCGCAGGCCTCTCCGGCGCCGCCGTTATTCTTTTTCCGTACGATCCCTTTCGCCTCTCATGCGGCTTTACCGGCCTGATCGCCTTTAACAGCCCGGCTCACCGGAACCACCATCCGGATTCTGCGCCCGATCATCAGCCCGGAAATCAGCCGGATCATCCGCCTGCTGATCCCATCGACACGCGACGGATGGGCAGCCGCCTGGACGCCATTAGCCAAAACGGTTTTTCCGCATGCGCGGAACGCTCACTATCGGACTTTTTTGATAATTACCTGGGCGGTGAACAAAACGTATCCGACCAGTATGAAGCAATCCGGGCCTTGCGGCAAAACGATCAGTTCGCGCAAATATGCACGAATCCGACCCTTTCCGCCGGGCTTTCCGCCGTGTCGGAGAGGCTTTCAGCTATCATCGCGGAAGAATCGGCTCATCTGTCGAAACAGATGGGCGTGCTCTCCACAGACCGTTTCGATGCCATGTCTACCCGGATCGAAAAACTAAAAGACGCCCGGTGGTGCCTGGACAAAGAAATCCTGGACAACTCGGGCCGCGTCATTGCACTGGCAGGCGGCAAAAAGGATGAATACGAACTCAGTGCGCTTTCCGCCGCCCGGCAGATCAACGCGGTGCTCAACAGCATCGACCGCCTGGAGGTACGCGGCCGCGACTCAGCCGGCATATCCCTGATGTTCATCCTTGACGACGGAGAATACGCGGCCCTGATCGACGAAATCAATTCTTCCGGGCACTACGAACAGTTCACCGAACGGACGAACCAGGATGTTTTGGGCAACCTCGGTATCAGCGTCAACAGGAACAACGGCAACGCCACAGTGGCCATGACCTACAAGGTGGCCGCCGAAATCGGCTCTTTGGGGGACAACATCCGGTTTATCCGGGAGCAGATTGAAACCGATCCCGTCTTCTCCGCCATCATATCGCGGCCACGCTCTTTTTTCACGGTTTCCGCACACACCCGCTGGGCATCGGTTGGGGCCATCAACGAGCCCAACTGCCACCCGGTGGACAACCGGACCATGACGTCGACTCATTTCCCGTCCGGCATCATCCACGTGTGCCTGAACGGGGATATCGACAACTACCAGGAACTGAAAGTCGCCCACGAAAAGCGCGGAACCCGGTTTTTCGAGGAGATTACCTGCGATACCAAGATCATACCGGTCCATATCGATTACTACCACCGGCAGGGGCACGACATGGAAACCGCCTTTCGCCTCGCGGTAAACGATTTCGAAGGTTCTCATGCCATTTCCATGCACACGGACCTGGCTCCCGGCAAATTTTTTCTTGCTCTTAAAGGCTCCGGCCAGGCGATCTTTGTGGGCCTTTCGCCCGACCATTACATCCCCACTTCCGAGGTGTACGGCTTCGTGGAAGAGACATCCGAGTTTCTCAAGATGGACGGGGAAGCTGTCAGCGGCAAATCCGGCAGCGCTATAAACGGGCAGATTTTCGTCATCGATCAATCCGGCAAGGGCGGTACGGACGGCATCCGGGGGATGTTCTACAGCGGTGAGGAGATTGCCATCACCGACAAGGATATTCGGAGTACCCAACTGGTCTCCCGGGATATCGACCGGCAGGACTTCAACCACTATTTTCTCAAAGAAATCTCCGAGGCCCCGGGCTCGGTGCGAAAGACCCTTGCCAATCGCTGGAAGATCACCGACGACGATAACGGCCGTCACTACCGGATTCACCTGGACGAAACCAATGTACCGGAGAGGGTGCAAAATGCCCTGAGCAAAGCGCGCATCCGGCGCATCATCTTCATCGGCCAGGGAACCGCCGGCGTGGCCGCACTGGTATGCGCAAACCAGATGCATTACTACCTGAAGGACACGGACATCCGGTCCGAGGCCATGAAATCGTCGGAATTATCCGGATTCATGATCTCAGATGGCGGCAGCGAAAGCATGGACGATACGCTATTGGTTCCCATCAGCCAGTCCGGAACCACCACGGACACCAACCGGGCGGTGGACATGGTCCGGAAAAAGGGAGGAAAGGTCATCTGCATCGTCAACCGCCGGGACTCGGATCTGACATTCAAAAGCGACGGGGTCATCTATACCAGCTCCGGCAGGGATATCGAAATGTCGGTGGCTTCCACGAAAGCCTTCTATTCCCAGATTATCGCCGGGGCTATCCTGGGCCTCTGGGTGGCCGATGCAACAGGAAAACAGGGGCGCGGATTCATCTCCAATGAAATCCAGGAGATGATTGCCATGCCCGACAAAATGGAAAAAGTCCTTTCCATGACCGAAAGTATCCGGGCCTCCGCCCGGCGACTAGCCCTGCTCAGAACGTACTGGGCGGCGGTGGGAAGCGGACCCAACAAGGCCGCGGCCGACGAAATCCGGATCAAGCTGAGTGAACTTTGCTACAAAACGATTTCATCGGATTACGTGGAGGACAAGAAGCATATCGATCTGTCCAGCGAGCCGCTGATCATCATCTGCGCGGCCGGCACCCGCCGCAGCGTCCTGGGAGATATCGTCAAGGATACGGCCATCTTCAAATCCCACAAGGCGCTTCCCGTGGTCATCTGCGACGAGCACGAGGACCGGTTTACCCCGTATGCCGAAGACGTCTTTCACGTTCCGGCCGCAAGCGAACATTTCGCCCCCATCCTGAACACCCTGGTGGGACACATCTGGGGATATTACGCCGCACTGACCATCAACGAAGGCTCCCGTTTCCTCTACGACTTCCGGGAGGATATCCAGGCACTGATCCAGCACTATACGGAGGAAAAACTCGATGTTTTCGAAATCGCGCTGGAAGAAAGCTTCCGGGAGAAGATCCTTCGCTTTTACCGGGACTTCCGGAAAATGCAGGCGGAAAACCGGCTGCCCGGCACCATGGGAATCCACCGGGCCACCAACCTGGTGCTTTTGCTTAAATACCTCTCCGGCCGGCTTCCGGTGAACGACTTTGAGTTCGATTTCGGGGTGAAGGGTACCGCCCGGAACATGTTTTCATTGTTTTTCGAGGCCTTAGGCGATGCGATCAATGTCATGGCGCGGCCCGTGGATGCCATCAAGCACCAGGCCAAAACCGTCACTGTGGGAACCAGCCGCATCGAGGAAAAAGCCGAGGGTCTGCTTTTCGAGGTGCTGGCGGAAAAGGGATTCGGCATCGACCAGCTCAGCATCACCAACGTGATGGTTCTGCGCAACCTTCAGAAGGTGATTTCCGAAATCCGCGGTTCGACCCTCTACCAGGTTTCCGGGGTGAACCTTCTGGGAGAGCCCACGGACAACACCACCATCCAGGTCGTCGAGAAGACGGGTACGTCCGCGGCCATCGCCTCGAGGAACGAAAGCGACCAGAGCCTCAAAGGCTCCAAGCGGATCATCGTCCGCCAGGGAAACGTATTTGTTGGAAAAGGCAGAAAGGA